>CALZKX010000133.1 GCA_945788155.1 uncultured Flavobacteriaceae bacterium | reverse complement strand
TACCAAGCCATGACCCGCCACGTTCACAAAGTAGGCGACCGAGTGATGATAACCAGCCTGGACGTAGACGGTGATACCATCCTAGAGGGCTGGGCCGTCATCGTGAAGCTTATGCACCTGGATGACTACTACCTCGTGCGCTTCGAGAAGGACGGCCAACACGCGGCGAGGCATATCGAATGACCCGCCTAGCCCTCAAAGCTCTCGGGTGGGCCGGACTGTTGCTGGCCTTGATGGTGGTGTTCAACCTCTGAAACTGCAAAAGGGCGTTTATATACTTGACGCAAGTGAGAGCCAATCCCATATATAAGCCAAGCAGTTAGGGATTTGAGCCATGAAGATCCGACAAACACACGTTGTTGAAGGAACCAATCTCGTTGAGATTGTGCTGGCCGACAACGAAAACCTTGAAGAGGCCAAAGAGATTATCCGCCTTCGGGTCGTGGCTGAATTTCAGCATCATTGGCGTCTGCCAGCAATCCAACAAGCAGCCCTTCATCGCATACGAGACGTAATAGGTGACGAAATTCGGCGGACTGGCAGTATCGTAAATCAGCACGATAACTAGCCTCCGCCTCTTCCGAGAGATGAACCATGACAGACCTTTCAGACCCCGTCTTTCAAGACAAACACTTGGCCCGCGAGCATCTTGAGGCGCTGCGCTGGGCCGATGGCCGGTTCTGCCCTCATTGCGGCGTGGTCGAGGGTACAACGCCCCTCAAGGGCAAGTCTCACCGTCCCGGCCTCTACTACTGCAATGCCTGTAAGAAGCAGTTCAGCGTCACCGTGGGGACGATCTTCGAGCGCTCGCACGTCCCGCTGAACAAGTGGATACTCGCGTTCCATCTCATGTGCGCCTCAAAAAAGGGCATGAGCGCTCACCAGCTACACAGAATGCTTGGCGTCACCTACAAAACGGCTTGGTTCATGGCGCACAGGATCAGGCTGCCGGAACACCGCTATACCCGTAAGGAATTGAACGACGCCCTGCGCGCGGCGCTGTTCATGTGCTGGTTGAAAGACACCTAGCGACTCGGCGGATCTTCTGTCATAAATTCGGATTCGGCGCTGCCCTGAACACACCGATGCACGGCTAACGGGACGTGCACGGTGCGCGTCAGGGCGAGAGGCCCGGCCTCTCTTGCAAACATGGAGACAACCCATGAAAGCAAAGCGTAACTGTGGCGGGTGCAAGACCCCGCCGAAGGGGCGCAAGATCGTCAAGGTCAAAGCGCACCCAAGGCGGAAGGCCCGCAAGTGCTAGTGTGAACTAATGCGACTCGGGCGGTCAGGTTTGTCCTGGCCGCCCACCTTGTCAACTGGTTTGATCGGCTTATGCGGCTTTGGTGGCGTCTGCAACGCGCGCTTTAGCGCCTCGTCGCGGCGCTTTTCTGAATCAGCTTCCGACGTTTCACTATGGGAGACTTTGGTCATGGTGAGAAAGCCCAAGCCCTGATTTTTCGCCTCGATGCGAGACAGACGCCATAGCACAAAAGATAGCTCTTACAGCATCCCCCTTGTTTGTCCACTCCGGTTCATACTGAACAAGCTCCGCCACCCCCGCCTCGACCATCTCGGGCGTAATCTCAATATCGCGCTGGCCTGTCGGTTCTCCACTTCGCATTGAAGCTCACTTTCGTCAAGTATATAATCGCCCCCTTTTTTGTACGCTCCGCCGCACGGGTGATAACTGACCCGCTCTGAAGGGCACAACGCGACTGCCCTTGAACATCTCAATAAATACACGCACTTGACCGTCGCTGTCAAGTCGGCCCTTGTCCAGTTGTATCGCGCCGACAAGTCCGGCCAAGGGACCACCGTTTATCCTGACCAATTCGCCGACATCAAAGCGCCGACGCTGGCTCCTTTCCTTCGGTGTCAACTCGACACACCCCACATTATCGCCTCGCTTCCTTAATTCTTCAATAACGCCGCTTGGAACTTCCACCGGATCGTCGCCGCAATAGACCACCGTCGATATGCCTGGGCAACGGTTGACGCCGTGAAAGCCCATAGAAGCCCGCACAGCGACGAAAATATATCTGGGGAAATAGGAGCGCAGAAGCGTTTTCGTGCGTCTGGCGTGCTTCACGGCGTCCCTGTAGTGGAGATAGAGCACTTCATAGCCGCGCTGTCTCAAATAGCTCGTGGCCATGCCCTCGGCGCGGGGGGCGGTCATGGCCGCATACCATGGGCCTATGTCTCTTTCGTCCATGCGACACCCTAGCACGTAATTATGGCGAAGGGGTTAACGGTCGTTCGCTGGCCCTTACAACATCATTCGCTCTATGTCGCGCACTACAATATGTGTCGGGTGCATGAGGCTTTAAGGATCACGCCAGCGATGGCGCTTGGTGTGACAGATCACATTTGGACGATCGGACGGTTCCGGGTTATCGATGGTGGGATGGTGTAAAACGCTATATATATCAGCGAGTTATGCTGTATTGACTTTGTTAACCCGCTTCCCATATGCTATGTTCTAGCAATTGCTGCTAGCCGATACCGGCGGTTTCGCCGGGCGGCGGTTCCTACGGCCACCTTCGGGTGGCCGTGGTTGTTTATACTAGCAGGAATGGTGCGCGTAGCCTTGTTGTAAACGAGTTTCGAGTTGCCCCGTTTCCTCGGCACCACGGCATAGCCGGCGGCGTCGATCTCGGCGAAGACGGCTTTCAATCGGCTACATGCATATCGTCGCTGGTCAGCCATGGCCTCGGCGTGTGCTTTGCTGATAGGGTGCTCGAATCCTTCCGGCCATACAGTCCGCGCTAGCCTATCAAGTAGCTCGTCTGTCATGTCTCTTGGTCCTGTTGCTCGGTGGCCTCTATTTCAGCCCTACCCCTCTCCAAGTCTCTTGCATAAAATTGCTGGCAGGACAGGGGAATAGCGTCAGCGCCTCGCTCTGCCCAATGGAGTATGTCTTTGATCAAACCCTGTATGCGTTCTTGCTCAGCCATCCAAGCTTGATTTGTGGAAGCCGCGCCACTCCGCAACCGTTCGTTCTCGGCCCTCAACTCCGCTTCTGCATCGCGAATGGCGCCGGCAAGGTAGAAGGCCATATTCTCGCCGCCCGCAGCCACACACTCAGCCATGGCGCGTGAGGCCCTGTCCTCTGGTGTCATTGTTCTTTCTCCCGTGCGCCGTCCTTCCGCTTCAGTTCGTAGCCAGCGGCGGCGAGCTCGGCGAGGATGGCGTCGATTTCACCGCGATAATGATATAGGCTCCGTTGTATGCAGCCCTCCCGTGCTTCCTCCGTCAGGTTCATTGCTGGCAATGACCTTGTGGCTAAACGTCGCGCCAGCCTTTCGCGTGTCTCGTCATTCATTGCTCTTGGTCCTGTTGCTCATACTCATCCTCAATGACAATGTGTCTGCCAATTGGCAGTTATTTAGCTGCCAGTTGGCTCTGCTCCTCAAGCAACTCCACATGCCACTCTGGATATTTGCGCGGGTTTGCCGCGTACTTGTCCTGACAGGCTCGATTTCCACAGACGATTCGCTTGGCGGCAAGCTTTCCGAACATCGTAATCTTGCAAACCCGGCAGATCCCTTGCTTGTACAGCCTATCGTGGGGCGGGCCTACGTGCAGAAACTTGTCCTTGTTGGCCTTCCAGCCGCCGGGGAGGGCTAGGGGGTCGGTCATGGCTTACTGTTCTCCACCTCTTTCATCCCGGCCTCCAGCCAAATTGCTTCTCGTACCTGTCCTGCCACTGTCTGTAGGCCGCTTCGTCCCTCTGACGATTGCGCTCTTTGATTTCCTCATGGCCCTTCTGGATTTCCGCCATGTCAGCGTCTTCGCCCTCGGATTCAGCCCACGTCTGCCAGTTTTTCGTGCTCTTGTTGAGCCACCTTTGACACTGCATGGCACTGCACCATGTCTCGGCGTCGAGGTATGCCTGGTATTTCGCTAAACCAGCGAGCATGTCCGTCTTCAAGCCAATGCCAAGCGCGTTGTATTTCTTCTCGGCCAGCGC
>CALZKX010000132.1 GCA_945788155.1 uncultured Flavobacteriaceae bacterium | reverse complement strand
TTTAAACACATGCTCACCAATAACAACATTTAATCCCCAACTTTCAAGTAACTTTTTAGCTTGATTTATTTCTTTTTCACGATTTTTTAAAATCCCAGAAGGCGCAACAATAGCAACAGAATCACCTGCTTTTAAATGCTGTGGTTTTATAAAAGGTTTAGACATTGTAGTTTTGGAATAAGATGAATTGGATGACTGCGCTAAAACCATACTTTGACTAAATAAAGTTAGTATTATTACTATGTATGTAATGCGTTTAAAAATCATATAATTGGCTTTTTGTAAATATACTCAAAGCTAATAATTTTTAGAAATTTTGAGGCAAGAGTTTTTTCTTTGTCAAGTTAAAATTTTCAAGCATAGCCATAGTTACGGTTTAAAATTTTAATGCAGAAAAAGGAAAAAAGATCAACTGAAAAACCTTAAAAGCTATTTGTTTTGAGTATTGAACGAAGTTCTAATTAATTTGGTTTCTAAATAGGGTTCAAATTGTGTACTTTTGTGCCTTCAAAATAAGATGAATAACGAGATTATGTCTCCTCGAGCATTATTGAAAATGAAAATATATTTTTATTTGAAGATAAAAGCGCAGCTAGCGAGAGGTTTTAATTAGGTCTCGACTGCGTTCGACCTGATATTAGAAATAACAATGAATCAACCAAAAAGATATACCATAACTGCGGCTTTGCCTTACACGAATGGCCCAATTCATATTGGTCATTTGGCAGGTGTTTACGTGCCAGCAGATATTTACGCTCGCTACCAGAGACTTCAAGGTAAGGATGTGGCATTTATTTGTGGTAGTGACGAACATGGTGTTCCTATAACTATTAAAGCAAAAAAAGAAGGTGTATCGCCTCAAGATATCGTAGATAAATATCATGCAATCATCAAGCAATCGTTTTTAGATTTTGGAATTTCATTTGATAATTATTCTAGAACGACAGCAAAAATTCATCATGAAACTGCTTCGGAATTTTTTAAGACTTTGTACGAAAAAGGTGAATTTATTGAAGAAGTGACTGAACAATTATATGATGCTGAAGCCAATCAGTTTTTAGCAGATAGATTCGTTATTGGAACCTGCCCTAAATGTGGTAACGAAGAAAGTTATGGGGACCAATGCGAAAACTGCGGAACAAGTCATAATGCAACCGATTTAATAAATCCAAAATCGGCAATTACTGGAGCTACACCAACGTTAAAAGAAACCAAGCATTGGTTTTTACCACTCGATAAACATGAAGCATTTTTAAAAGAATGGATTCTTGTTGGTCATAAAAAAGATTGGAAACCTAATGTCTATGGACAAGTAAAATCATGGATTGACGATGGTTTACGTCCAAGAGCAGTCACGCGAGATTTAGATTGGGGAATTCCAGTTCCTGTAAAAGGAGGCGAAGGTAAAGTATTGTATGTATGGTTTGATGCGCCAATAGGCTATATTTCGGCCACTAAAGAATGGGCTGAGCGCGAAGGGAAAAATTGGGAACCTTATTGGAAAGACAAAGACACCAAGTTGTTACATTTTATTGGTAAGGACAATATAGTATTCCATTGTATCATATTTCCAGCGATGCTAAAAGCAGAAGGTAGTTATATTTTACCAGATAATGTGCCTGCGAATGAGTTCTTGAATCTTGAAGGGAACAAATTATCAACCTCTAAAAATTGGGCAGTTTGGTTGCATGAATATCTACAAGAATTTCCAGATAAACAAGATGTGTTGCGTTATGCATTAACAGCCAATGCACCAGAAACTAAGGATAACGATTTTACTTGGAAAGATTTTCAGGCTAGAAATAATAATGAGTTAGTCGCCATTTTTGGAAACTTCATTAATAGAGTAGTCGTGCTTACCAATAAATACTACAATGGTATTGTACCAAAACCAAGTGAGCTTTCTGCGATAGATGAAGAAACCTTAGCGACATTAAAAGCATTTCCTGCAGTCATTGCAAGTTCTATTGAACGTTATCGTTTTAGAGAAGCAAGTCAAGAGCTTATGAATTTAGCTAGATTAGGTAATAAATATTTGGCAGATGAAGAACCTTGGAAAGTGATAAAAGAAGATAAAGCAAGAGTACAAACCATTATGTATGTAGCTTTGCAAATAGCTTCAGCCTTAGCTGTATTGAGCGAGCCTTTCTTACCATTTACGTCCAATAAATTGAATAAGATTCTAAATGTCAGTTCGAGCGCAGTCGAGAACACATGGAATAGTATTTCTGATGGACAAGAACTGCTTCCAGCAAATCATCAAATAGGAAAAGCAGAATTGTTGTTTTCTAAAATTGAGGATAGCGAGGTTCAAGCACAAATAGATAAATTAGAAGCTAATAAAAAAGCCAATGAGGCTGCTAGCAAAAAAGTAGAGGCTCAAAAAGACGAAATTACTTGGGATGATTTCTCAAAACTAGATATTCGTGTTGGAACGATTCTGGAAGCCGAAAAAATGCCAAAAACTAAAAAGTTATTGGTTTTAAAAGTAGATACAGGAATCGATACTAGAACGATTGTATCAGGAATAGCCGAAAGTTTTTCTCCTGAAGAAGTGGTTGGGAAAAAAGTAACAGTGTTGGTAAATCTTGCTCCAAGAGCTTTAAGAGGCGTTGAAAGTCAAGGTATGATTTTAATGACCGAAGACGCATCTGGAAATTTAGTATTTGTTAATCCTGATGAGAATGATAAGGTTTCAAATGGATTGAAGATTAGTTAAAAGATGAATTATCCTTAGGGAGGATTATGTTTGTTAAAAGTAGAAAAATAAAAAAACTCTGACAAAGAATGTTAGAGTTTTAATCTGGGTGATTTTGTTTTGTGAAATAGAAATATCAATTAAAGGGTTGTTAAACTTAAAATTTAATTTGCCTTTCTTGTAAAATCATATTTTCTGATTTTATAATAAAAATATAAACACCTGCGTCGTAGTTAGAAATATCTATTTTACTTGGCATTTTTTGAAATGAATTAATGAGTTGTCCTAAAAGATTATAAATTTCTAAAGTTCCATCTTTTATGTCAGATATTAAATAAACTTCTGCTTTAGTAGGATTAGGAAAGATTTTGAAATCATAAGAATCTTCATCTGTAACACTAAGAGATATGTGCAGATAATCTTCAGAAGTAGCAGCACATCCATTCTCATTAGTTATTACAACTGTATAAATACCACTTTCGGTAGCTTCATAAGTTTGATTTGTAGCCCCAGCAATAATATTCCCTTCAAGAAACCATTGATAAGACGTAGAGTTGGAAGCTGTTAATAAGTTACCTTCTACAGTAATAGTTGGTACAACAATAGTACCACATAAATAAAATTCATCATTTGTAACCGAACTCCAATTTCCGTTAATATCTCTAAATTGAAAATGGATATAATTGTTTCCATTAGGTACTAGACCAGAAATGTCAATCAATTCGTCTAAGTTTAAAACAGCAACATCTGGGGAAACATCTACGTTTTTCATTTGGTTATCTTCTGTATTAAACCAATATCTGTAAGACGTAATAAGATTGTTATTAGTTTCAATTTTTCTTCTATTTATATACTCGCTTAATACCGAGCTCCATTGTCCTTGACTATCTTTAAAACGAATATGAAAAGTATGCAAGCCTTCGTTTATATTGCTTACGTCAATATTTGGGTTAATTGTTAATGTGCTTAAAGCTGTTACTGAAGTTGAAACCTTAGATGCATAATCATTATCAAACCAATATTCATAAGTTGTTGTTTTATTAGCATTAGGGTCATTAGAAACATCTGTTCCCGTTCCAGTTAAACTTATAGAATGACTAGGTGAATTACTAGAATCATTCGTAATTACTAATTCAGCATTTTTTATCCCAACAGTGTCAGGTTCAAAAGCAACATAAAAATAGCTATAAACTCCAGATTTTACTACAACTGGGAACGCAATAGTATTAAGAATGGAAAATAAACTAGCATCAACACCATTTATTTCAATATTTGTTATTGTTATATCACTAGTACCTTGATTTGAAAAAAAAAAAGAATTAGATGTGCTTCCCCCATAAATATACACTTCTTCAAAATCATAAGAAGTATTGGGACTAAAAGCTAATATACTTGTTGCCGTATCAACACCGATTCCATTTAGGGTAATCTCTTTTGTAGGTGAATTAATAGAATTGTTTGTAATTGTTAAAAGGGCATTTTTTTCTCCAATACTTGTTGGATTAAATTGAACCACAACATTTACACTGTCGTTAACAACTATATTAAATGGTGCAGTTGGGCTAATAATATTAAATTGGTTTAAATCTACTCCAGTAATATCTATACTAGAAACTGTTAAATCCATAGACCCTGTATTACTTAAATTAAAAGTTTTTTGATAAGCTGTATTTTCTAAAACCTCTGGGAATTGTAGTGTACTGGTTGAAGTTGATAAAAGTATTGGAGTGTTTGTAAAATCTAATAAATCCGTTTTTATTGTATGAAAAAGACCTCCATCTAAGTCTTCATTATTTTTTCCTTTGGCAATTCTAGTATGATTATATAGTGGAAAATACCTAGTGTTTTGAATATTATGATCATAAAACAATGCGCTAGATATAGGAACAATACCATCATTTGTTTCAGAAATTGAATAATTGATCGACCACATTATTCTCATTGTTATATCTCCAAGTCCATATGCCCCAAAAGTATCGAGACCTACATAATTGTCAACAATTGGTATTGGAATATCAAGAGCTGTATAGCTTCCTGCGTAAGCAATTATTTTAGAGTCAAACTCAGTATCTGCATTCATTTTAGAGCTTGTTAACCAATTGTTTTTTTCTTCTGAATACTCAACATAATCAAACAAATCAGGATTTCTATAATTATCCCAAAACATATTTGATCTATTTAATTCATAATATTGAATAGGAGAAAATAATATATCAAATCTAGTAAGTAAATTTAAATCGAAAGAATTAGGCAAAGCAGTTTGTCTTACCAACCCATTAGACATAGGACTTCCATGATGTGGTGTTCCTAATGTAATTAACTTTTCTACTCGTGCTCCTCCTTTTTGATTAGCATAAGAACCACTCCCAATACTTCTATTCATGAAAGATCGAGCGACTAGCCCTCCCATGCTATGAGCAACTATTGAGAGTTGTTTTCCTTGAAACTCCGTTATAGCGTCTAAATCATATCTTAATTCGTGCCCAATATCATCTATGCTAATCCAATTAGAATAATATCTAACATAGTAAACTTTAAAATTATCTTTTAATTCTTGGTCATTATCATAATAAGCAACAAAATTATTCCATATCGTTGTGTCTGGAGACGCAGGGTTTCCATTTGGTTGCCAACCATGTATTAATAATAGTGGTCTTCTAATACCTAAGGGGCTTCCATCTTTTGCGACAACTGACACTTTATTTGTAAAGCCTATAAAAACAGATTGTGTAACTACATTATTAGCAACATTTGTTTCTCCACCAGCAATATCTTGCTCTATCCAAAAAATGAAATAGTACGTTTTATTAGCTTCAATGCTTAAAGGTATTTGAATAGTCACTTTATTAACAGAGCTATGATTAATAGTTTGTCCTACATCTAAGCCTGTTAAGTTCAACCAATTTCCCCCAATTTTTCCATCTATGAGTAAAATATCAGATGTATCAAAATTTTGATCTTGAGATAATACTATTTTATAATCTACAATATTAGCATTTGCATTACCACTATTAATTGCTGTAAAAGCCCAATCTATTTCTTCCCCTTTAAAGTGAGTTGCTCCTGGAGATCCTGCGTAATACGATTGAAATCCTAAATCAGATTGTGCAAACACAACATAATTTAAACACATAAATACTATGAGGATTAACTTTTTCATAGTGTACTTTTAATTGTCTTGTGCTTTTACTTTAATGGTAATTTGAAGATTACCATTACTATCGGTTACTGGAGCTATTTGCTTTGTAACAATGTGAGGATTAAATGGAACAGAACCATCTTGCCAAGGATATGCGCCTCCATAAATTCCTAAATCCGTACCATCTGTACCTGCATTTGCAAACGGAGAACTAATAATAAGATGTAAATCAGAAGTTTGTGAATCAAAACTTCCAGTATAATTTACAAACACATTTTCTAATAATTCTGCTTCACTTCCCAAAAAATTCCCACTGCCTTGAGTACCATAATTATTGACGCCATTTAAACCGCCGTTCAAATTATTTTTTATAATGCTATTCTTTTCTAAACTAGCCAAATAAAGGGAATTAAAATTGAAAATATTATTTTCAACAACACTATTACTAGGCCTCAAACCATAATTCATTCCATCATAACCACTTAAAAAAATATTGTTTTTAACTAAGCAATTTAAAACAGCACTTCTAATATTGGTAATAATATTATTTGATACAACATTATTTGACCCAGAACTAGAAATCCCCACAAAACCTATAATGTTATTATAAATTAATAAACTCTGTGGATTTCCTGTTTCTTCACTACCAAATCCATTAATTAAATAATTTTTTGAAATTTTATATCCAAAGACACTCCCTTTAATTATAATATTTACTTTAGGGTATGATCCTCCAGTATTAGCAAAATAAATTCCAGTAATAGAGCCTCCATCTGCACCATCATCAAGAATAATTTGTGGTTGACTAATATTAGCACTTACAATAATTGTTTTATTAGTTGCAGATGTAAAATCTGGATGATGACCTACACCTACAAAATGTAATTCTTTATTAATAGTTGCATTTATAGAATAACTTCTTCCAGGTAAATACAAGGTGTCACCAGCTTGTGCATTTGTAATAGCTACTTGCAAATCTTCATAAAAGGTTGGTGTTCCTCCATTTTGTACAGCGATAAGGTCTTGTGAAAAACTATAGAAACTATTTAAAATAATAAGTAACGATAAGAGTAGTTTGCGTTTCATAATAAATAGTATAAGTTGGATTAAAAATACTAAATTTTAGCTAAATAATTTTTTCTATTAGGGTTTTTAAATCATTCCCTTTTAATTCGTTTTAGACTTTACAATTTCTTTTTTTACCATTTCCATTTCTTGAGTATCAATATGTCTCCAAGCAGTTTTAATAGCTTCTTGATAGTATTCTTCTAATGCTTTTGCTATAGGATTATATATACCAACATCAAGTGACAACATTTGTGTTGGTGTTGGTTTTCCTGTCCATGTTTCGACTCCTTGGGTTATTATTTCTTTACGTGGTAATGAAACTGTTTTTTTCCAAAATTTCTCACCTGTAAAAGGATCAGTTGCTTCTATGTTAATATTCCCAAAATGATAAAATGTTCCTGAAACTGTATAATGATTGCTTGCGTTCTTATCTAAGACTTGTCCCCAATTTGTTTTTTTATTCAACTGTAATTGTCCGTCTTCTTTTAAACTGATATTAATCTCAAGAGCTATATCAGAATTCTTTTTATCGCCATAGACCATCTCATCTCTAGTTTTAAAAGGTCCACGCAAAGAAAATCCTTTAGATATCAACATTTCCTCAAAATCATCAGCCATATTTTCAATAAAAGTTGAGTATGGAGGAACAAGCTTGTTTGGGTCGTTATCGGCAAAGACAGGGTTAATAAGTGCAATGGTTATCCCTGTACTTCTAGGATTCTCTCGTTGTGGTGGAGTGTAATCAAAATTTGGATTGTGTCTTTGTGGTTTGCTTACTACGTTTCCTGTTGAACCACAACTTGAAAAAAGCAAAACAATTAGACTCAATAAAGTAATTTTTTTCATTTTTTTAGGTTTAAAATTTTACAATACAACAGAATTACTTTATTATTTTTTTTGTCTCTTTCTTTGAAAAGTGATATATAATATTTGGAATAAATATTAACCACCAAAAAAAGAGTGCTAAAAGAATATGCACTCCCGTTGAAGCAGTATTTCGTTTTAAAAGAAAAAATTCAGGTGTTTCCTCCTTAAGTTGCCAATCGTTTGCTAAATACATTTTCATGTCTTTAATAGCCTCTTCCCTTTTTTGTTTTTTTTCTGTATCCTCCATGATTATAGTTTTATTTTATTCATTTTTAGCATTGTACATCTCAAAAAAATGAATAAAAAAACCACTATTCAAATAATAGTGGCATAGGCTATTTTTCTAGTGAAAACTACTATTTTATTAATGCTTCTTATCCTTCCAGAGTTTAAAACTCTGGAAGGGATGGAGTTCTACGATTGATATAATAATTCAATCCGTTTTTTAAACTCTTTGCTGTAAGTGTCTTTAATAGTTAATTCTTGATTCATAATAGAAATTCTGGAACCATTAATACGTCCACACAACATTTCTGCTGAAATATTTGCAATATAGCTTTCATTAATCCTAACAAAATAATGGGGTAATTCTCGAAGTACTTCTTTTAATGATTTCTTTAAAAAATAGTATTCGCCTGTTTTGGTTAAAAACCATAAATAATTTGCTCTTAGTTTTTCAAGTTCGTTGTTCTGGTTCATAAATGGTTTAACTGTAAAAAACGCAATATCTTCGTAATTAACAGGAACTCTTGTAACGCCACTATTACTGTATTTTTTTACATCATCAAGGTAGCCAACCAAACCCATTATTCCCTCTTTGGTAAATAAAGTTTCTCTATTGTCATTTCGTTTTAAAACGGTTTTAATAGCACGTAAAATTTCTTTAGGGTTTAATCTAGGTTTTGTTTTTACTATAAACTGTTCGTGATGTGTGCTAAGTCCGTCATAAAAGGTTTGGTCATCATCAAAACCTGTCACATAAATAAAAGGAATATGATATGTTTCATATAACATTTTTCCTAAATCAATACCTGTTTGTTCTCCTTCAAGATCAATGTCCAATAATACAATATCTGGTCGTTTAGTATTTATATGTGCGATGGCTTCTGCAACACTAGGTGTGTATTCGTCAACAGAGTAGTTTTCTTTTTGGAGCACTTTATGTAAACGTTTATACAATAAGGCTTCATCTTCTACAATTAGGATATGTGCTTTTTCCATAATTTATATTTTAGGGAACTCAATATTTAGATTCACGCCCTTTGAGCCATCTAATACAAAAGTTCCTTTTAATTGCTTGCTTAATAGTTTCATCACCTCAATACCAAAAGAATCTAATTTTGAGATATCAAAATTGTTTGGTAATCCCTTACCATTATCCGAAAGCGACAATATAAAGGTTTTTGCTTTTTCTTTAATGGAAATAGAAACAACACCTTTTGTGTTATCATCAAAGGCATATTTAAAGGAGTTGGTTAAAAATTCATTTATGATTAGTCCAACAGGGAATGATTTATCTGCTTTTAGTTGCAGTGAACCATCAATATGTTGTTTAATAACGATGTTGTCTTTAGAGAATGACTGTTGTACATTTTTAGCCAATTTCCCGACATACTTTTTTAACTGTAAGTTAGTAACATCTGTATTTTTATAGAGCTGGCTGTGTACTTCGTTAATACTATCAATACGATTTTGAAGTTCGGTTAACTTAGTTTTAAATTTTTCATTGTCAAATTCATCTTTTATATCATCTATAAGTGCATCTATAATAGCAAGATTGTTTTTAACACGATGATGTAAATCTTTTTGAAGGTTTTCTATAACCGTTTTTTGCTCTTTATTGCGTTTATAGTAAAAAATAAAAACACTAAGAGTTATTAGTGAGGCTAATAATCCAACACCAAAATACCACTTACGTTTACTCTCTTTTTCGAGCTGCAACTCTTGTTGAACATTATCAGCTTTTAACTGGAGGTTTTCTTTTTCTTTTTTTTCTGTTTGGTATTTGGTTTCTATTTCAGTAACATTCGAATCTCTTTTATCAATTAGTATAGAATCATTCACTTCTTTAAATCTTGTAAAATAAATTAATGCTTTCCTATAGTTCTTTTTCCCTTCATAAACTGAAGCAAAATTTTGATATATTGCTGCTTTAGATTCTCTACTTATTAAGTTAAGGTTAACTGTATCTTTTGATATTTCTAATAAATGTTTTTCCGCTTGCTCAAACTGACCCAAATCAATATATGCAGATGCAAGAGTTTGTTTTGCTCCATTAATAGCTAATTGATGATTTATTTCCTTCGCTATTTTCAGAGCTTTGTTAGCGTAGATGACAACATCATTTAGCTGATTCTTTCTATTGAAAACAACAGCTATATTATTTAAAACATCAAACTCATATAATTTATTTCCACTCTTACGGTAAAAGTCTAGTGCAATTTTATTATGCTTTAAAGCTTTGTCGTATTTCCCCCAACGTGAATAGTTAAGCCCTAAGCTATGATGGTTCATATTTACATAAGCTTTTAATTCGATTTTTGATGAATCCTTTAACGCATTTAAGAAATATTTTTCAGCTTTGTCAAACTGTTCCAAATCCATATAAATATACCCTAAGTTATACAGCGCAAAACTCTTAGCAGTATAGTTTTTTAATTTATCAGCATATTCAGCCCCTTTTAAATAGGAGCTTATTTGATTTTGAGTGTCACCAATTTGCCCATAACTAGTTCCTAAATTGGGATAAATGGTACATATTGCTTTTCCTTGTGGATCATTTTCATACTGATTTATTCCTTTTTTGTAGGTTTCTATTGCTTTTTCATATTTTTGAAAATGGTGATATACCCTCCCAAGTTGATTGATGTCTAGGAGGTAATTATTTATGTTGTTTAAACTATCATTGATTTTTATGGCTTTTAGTGCATATTTTTCCGAATTATTAAAGTCTTCCTTTCTAATAAAACTTTCAGAAATATATTTATATGCCCTAGTTTCTAGCTCAAAATTATTTAACTCTTTAGCTAGTAGAGCCATCTGGGTGAAATATGGAATTGACTCATCTGGTACAGAAGAATAAATTAATAATTTATTTAAGGATTCTAAAACTTCTACTTTTTTTACATTGGAAACCTCGTTTTTTAAAACAAACTTTAAACTATCAATCTTTGATTGTTGACTATAGGAATTTAAAACAATAAATAAGAATAAAATAAATAAGAACTTATTCATAATTAGACAGTTAGTTGTTGCATAAATTTAAACCATAATTTTCCACTATTAAAGTAAATAGCGATTTTTTTTACAAAAGCAACTTTCACTAATTAATAATAGATTGTCATTTATCCATAGTAGGTATTCACTAGGTTTGTAAAATATATTTCAAGACTTGTTAGTTTTTGTAAACCCAGATAAGCATTCCACAGTATTAAATGGATTAAGTATAAGTTAGCAATTCCTTTTTTTATATTGAACTGGTTTAAACTTTTTCAATCGGCTAAAAAATTGTCCTTTTTCGTCCATTTTTAGTCTTTTTTTCCTTCCGTAGCGATGCTATGCAACTCAAAAGTGCCCTCAACTGGACAAAAAATTGCTAATTTTCGCCACAATCCAAAAAGTTTAAACCAGTTCATTAATTAAAGATTAGCATAACATGACAAAAGTCATGTCCTGCAAAATTCAACCCTATTACATTTGAGGACTTTTTTGTCCTCTATGTTTTTAAGGTATAGAATAATCATTATTGTTTTAATAACTCTTTTTGCGGTGTATAATATATGTATCTACTCCACAAAAGAGTCGTCAACATTTATAAAGTTATCTTCTCAAGCAGTATCAGGTCAACAATTATGGCAAGAAAATAATTGTTGGTCATGTCATCAAATATATGGTCTTGGTGGTTATTTAGGGCCAGATTTAACAAATGTAATATCACATCCATCAAAAGGTTCGCAGTATGTAAAGGCATTTTTAAATAGTGGTATAAAATCGATGCCAAAATTTAATTTTTCAGAAGAAGAGAAAAATGCTATTGTTTCTTATCTAAAACATATTGATAGTACAGGTTATTACCCAAACTACAACGCAGTTTTTAAGCCAACAGGTTGGGTGGAATTAAAGTATAAGTATAATGATAGAAATGAAAAATAAAACGCCTTTACTTTTTATAATTGCAGCATTATTAGCATTGTTACTTGGTGTTTTTTTTGGGCTATTTGCTTCATTACAATACATCATTCCAGATTTTCTAAAAGAGTATATCCCTTTTCATAAAATGCGCCCATTTCATGTTACCACTGTAATTTCTTGGATTATACTTTGTGTAACAGGAAGCATCTATTTTTTTATAACCCACATCGAAAAGCTTTCATTGTATTCCAAAAAACTTTCAAAATTACATTTTGTAGTTTTTATAATTACAGCTATAGGAATTTACGTGTCATTTTTATCTGGAAAAATGGAAGGTAGAGAATATCTATCTTATACGCCAATATTAACAATTCCAATACTTTTTGGGTGGATTTTGTTTGGAGTTAATTACTATAAAACAATCGCAAAAAATGTAAAAAATTGGTCTGTGTATTATTGGATGTGGGCTACTGGAATTGTGTTTATGATTTACCATTTGTGTGAAGCACATTTTTGGCTTATTCCAGGCTTTAGAGAGCGCTTTATTACAGATATGGCTGTGCAATGGAAGTCGTATGGATCATTTGTTGGGTCATGGAATATGTTGGTTTACGGAACAGCCATTTATTTGATGTCAAAAATTAAAAGAGACAGCAATTTAGCACACGGAAAAATGGTGTTCTTCTTTTATTTTTTAGGGCTGACTAATCTTATGTTTGGTTGGGCACACCATACGTATATTATTCCTATGCAACCCTGGATTCGTTATGTAGCGTATGGTGTAAGTATGACTGAATGGATTGTTTTAGGCCACATTATTTATAGTTGGATTAAGTCTTTATCTATTAAGGATAAACAGGAATATTGTATGGTCTATAGATTCTTGAAAGCTGCCGATTTTTGGGTCTTTATAAACATAATTCTAGCATTATTATTCTCTATTCCCGCCATAAACTTTTTTACCCATGGTACACATATTACCGTAGCACATTCCATGGGAACCACTATAGGGATTAATACAACTATTTTAATGGCATCAGTGTTTTTTATAGTACAAAAAATACTGCCTAGTTTTAAAACAACAACACTTTTTATAAAGCGAAGTTATTACCTATTTAATATCATGTTGTTTCTTTTTTTCTGCACATTGCTTTATGCAGGAGTAATAAAAAGTAATTGGATGTATTTTACAAAAGATATTCATTTTTCAGAAATGCAGGATAGTTTATTTACAACCTATATTGCCTTTTTTGTTTTTGGACTGGGTTTGGCAATTTCAATCACAACGTTATCATTAACTTTATTTAAAGCACTTTTTAAAGTTCTAAAAAGTAACTGATAAATGAAATTATTTTTACTGGAAGTAAATAAATCGTCTAACTATATAGTTCTCTTTAATAAGATTCAAATTTAATCAAGTTATTAAACCATATTTGATTTTTGTAAATCTAGATGAGAATAATAAGGTTGCTAATGGGGTTAAGTATAAGCCAATAAAATCTTCTTTCTAAGAATCTATAGAATCAAAATCCTTTAATGAAATAATAACCTTGTCGGAGCTTTTAATTTCATTGGCTAAGGTTACAATGGTTTTATCTTTAAAATCCCGCATAATTTTTTTCTTAAAGGGAGCTACTGTAAAATGAACAGGACATGGGTTTTCGTCGCTACACTTTGCTAGACCTAAAAAACAGTGGTCAAAACGTTCAGGATTATCAATACAAACAATAATATCCCAAACACTTTTTTTAGCATTCAATTTGTTTAAGTAAAAACCACCACGAGGACCTTTTGTAGAAGATACTATATTACTTTTTTTAAGTTTCTGAAGTAATTTTGATAAAAATGGTTTTGGTATTTGCAAAGTTTCTGCAATGTGTTTAACGCCAAACTTTTTGGTTTCATCAGAGAACATTGCTAAATATAGCATAGCTCGAATAGCAATTTTGGTGGCGTTAGTTAGCATATAGATGTTTTTACAACACCAAATATAGCATTTATACTTTTAATTTAAATTGAATTAGAAGCTCTCTGAAAAGTAATAAAAAACTATACTCTGTCATTCTGAGTAAAGTCGAAGAATCATAAATTTAGCATGTTAGATATTTCGACTTTAGCCTGTCTTGAGCGACAGTCGAAAGGTTCAATATGACACTATAAATCACTTTTTAGAGAGCTTCTTAAGTTTGGTTATTATTTCCCTAGCATAAGTAATTCATTACAAACCACTTCGGTAACATAGCGTTTTTCAACAAACAACCATATTATGTGTAATATTATCTTTTTTGTTTATGAAAAAGAAAAACAATTATATAACTCAATATAGCAGATAATCAATTCAAACCGACCACTCTTGGTTTCAGTATTTCAAAAGCGCAAGCATATTGCCTTCTTTATATAAAATCAAGGGAGTATGAATACAAGAAATTGCATTTTAGTTGGACTACTGTTGGTTTTTGGAGGGCTATTGTCTTATTCTCAGACAACACAGGGCAAAGCTTTAGAAATTAAACCTTATGTAGGTATAAGTGTGCCAACTGGTGACATTAAAGAATTTGCTGAAAATGGTAGTGTTTTAGGACTTTCTATAGACAAATACTTTAGTAGCAAATTTGCATTAGGATTAGATATAAACTTACAGTTAAATAGCTTTAATAATCCATTTGATTTTTCAAGTATTTCAAATCCCTATAGTATTTCTGAAAGCAATAGTGGAACATTAACAATAAACACAATTGTTATAGACTATGTTGCACGAGTTGGTACAGTAGATTGCTCTTACCAAATCACAGATGATAATGGTATTGTTATTACCGGAAATTATAATGGAAGCTTTAACATCCTCAATGGATTTTAATAATTTTTAAATGAAACAAAATGAAAACAAAACTACTTTTTACATTAATTACATGTTATACGTTCTTTTTACAAGCCCAAACTTATGTGCCAGATGATAATTTTGAACAAGCTCTAATAAATCTTGGTTATGATTCTGGGGCATTAGACGATTATGTTCCAACAGCTAATATCAACGCCATCACCTCTTTAAATGTACAATTAAAAGGCATTAATGATTTAACAGGAATTGAAGATTTCACAGCACTACAAACATTATCTTGTGGTATAAATAATTTATCAACTTTAGACATTTCTTCAAATGTAAATTTGACTTATTTAAGTTGTTTTGCTAACGATTTAACAAATCTAGATCTCTCTCAAAATATAGGCTTAACCTATTTAAATTGTGGAGCAAACCTACTTACAAATCTAAATACTGATTTAAATATAAACTTAGAAGAATTAATATGCTTTGATAATCCTATTACTAATTTAGATGTTAGTCAGCTTTCAAACTTAACATTTTTATCTTGTGGGGAAACGTCTTTATCAACAATAGACCTAAGTCAAAATTCAATGCTATCAAGCTTAAATTGTTCTTACTCTCCACAATTAGTAAGTTTAGATGTAAGTATGAATGCAGCATTAACAGAATTACGATGCCAAGGTAATAGCGCATTAACAAGTCTTAATGTAAAGAATGGTAACAACACAGCAATAACACTTTTTTATGCTAACCAAAATCCTAATCTAACATGCATTGAGGTAGATAATGCCACCTATAGTACTACTAATTGGACCGCAATTGATGCCACGACAAGTTTTAGTGAGAACTGCGCGACCATGAGTATTAATGAAGAAAGTATTTCGCAAATAAAACTCTATCCTAATCCATCTTCAGATTATTTAAATATTAAAAGGAATAATACTACTAATTTAGATTATCAAATAATTGATATCCTTGGTAAAGCGATTAGCTCTGGAACAATGATTTCAAATAAGATTAATATTTCACTTCTTAAATCTGGAATTTACTTTTTACGACTTTCAGATAAAAAAATAATGCAGACTGTTAAATTTATGAAACAATAACCATGACCAAATCAATATTCAAATTAAGTGTATTAATACTTTCCATCCTCTTCATAAACAGTTGTAGCAACAACGACGATAATACTGCAACACGCTCTGCGGAAAGTGTAGAGGTTATACTGGATAATGGGACACCACAATACTTTTCTGATAATATTTTGGCAAAAGATTATCCTTTAGCACCTATTTCTGGTTTTAGTTGCGAATTTAGACTTACATCAGAAGATACAAGTGGTAATCAATTTAGAATAAATTTTGGACTACAAACAGCTCCTTGCCCTTTTACGGTAACTATGCCATATTCCAATACAATTAATGGGCCTATTAGTGCTTTTTTTGTGGTTTCTGGCGTTACTTTTGACGATGCTGCTGCAAATAGCCTCAACTTTACGATAACCAATTTTGGCAATAATGTTGGCGACGATATAGATTTAACAATCTCTGGAAATTACTACGAGGTGACAGACCCTAATCCGCATACTATATCCATTACAGCACATGTGAAAAGAGATTGAATTTTAAAATATGAAACATCCTTAACGGTTTCTCGATGTGTGCGGGAATGATTATATGGATGTTACATGACCGATAAAAAACAATAAAACAAAAACCATGAATAAATTCACAAAAAAACTAACAGTATTTATACTTGTAGTTTTATTTGTTTCTTGTTCAGAAAACAAGAACTCATTAACTAAAACCACTGTTTTAGAAATCTTATCAGAAAAAGAAGCACTAAATCCTGTGGTTTTTAAAACAACCTTACCCAATGTTTATATAAATTCGGTTAATGATTTAAGCAATGGCACAAGCTATTATTCTAAGCTTTATAATAATGGATACTTAACCACCCAATTACGATCAGATATCCCTAATTCATCGTCTAGCAATAGACCCTATAAAGTGGTGACTACACAAGCAGCAACGCCTTTTATATTAGAAACAAAACCAAATGGAACAGTAATTTTAAAAACATTAGAATTTAATGCGGTTAATGTTAAAGAAATACGAGTACTTTCAGATTTTAAAGCAGAAGCAGATGTCGAGTTCAAAAAAACAAAATCTCCTTTTTACAATACAGAAAGTAAAGATGTAGCACCCAGCGGAAAAGAGTATCCTAATGAAACGCATATAAAAACATTAGAGTTTAGAAAAAATCAAAGCTCCAATACCTGGGAATATCCTATAAAAATTATGTTTTAAAAGAAGAAGTCAAAGATTGGTAATCTTGCTAATTTTAATTAAAAACAATTACCTTTAAATGTGCTAAAAAATATAGCCATATTAATTTTATTGTGTTCTTGGGCAATAACCTTTGCTCAAGAACCTTTGCGTTATACCACAAAGCAAGGCTTACCAACAAACCATGTATATGATATGGCTGAAGACGAAAACGGTTTTATGTGGTTTGCTACCAAACAAGGTGTGGTAAAGTATGATGGAGAAAGTTTTAAAACGTTCACTATAAAAGATGGTTTACCCAATAATGATACTTGGCTTTTAGAAACCGATTTACAAGGCAGACTTTGGTATTTCTCTAAAAGTGCTTACCAAGGGTACATTAAAAATGATAGTATCTATAAATTTAGCACAGCCAAAGCAGAAGTAATTACACCTCGTTTTTTTTATAAAACTAAAGATAATTTATGGTTTTACGGAACTTCCGGTATCCAAACTTTTAGCGACACAACTATAGTTAATGCTGGTTTTTATAATAATGAAACTGCAAAAAATTTTAATGAGAAAATCAATGTTGTTCAACGTCAACATGGTTTTACTGGTAAAACCGGTTTAATGCCAGTTTTTTATAATCCAGAAACCAAAGAATGTGTCTTTTTACAAAAAACGAAACTATTGGTCTATGACTGGGACTTTAAGTTTAAAAAAGAAATCCCAGTAAACGTTCCATTGGTTTATAAAAATTCTAAAATCCAAAATCAGGGATTGTTATATAATCAAATTGGGTTTTATGGCTTAGAAAAAGGTGTTTTGTTTATCGATTTTAAAACCTATAAAGCAAAATATATATCGTTTAAAGAGTTGGTTGGTGTTGATAGTATTAGATATTTTAGATGTTTTGGACTTAAAAACGAGATACAAATTAGCATTCCTGGGCATTTAATGATTTTTGATTACCAATTAAACCTTAAAAACTCCTATAATTTCCCTGAAAACTTAAGTGCAAAAAGTTATAAAGATTCTAAAGGCAACATTTGGTTATTGGATTTAGCCAATGGGATCTCATTAATACCTAATACGCAAGCAGATGCTACTTACTATTTAAACAATCAGAAAGTTCAAAAAATAAATTGGATAAATAATATATTATTTGCAGGCGTGAATGATGTAGGGTTCTTTCAATTTAATAAAACTGAAAACACTTTCAAATCTATATTCCAGTTTGCTAAAGCAAATGGTGAAATATATCAAATTAAAAACGACAAAGAGACCAATACTAATTATTTCATTTCAGCAGCAAATCAATTTACTTTAGATAAAAGTAATTCATTGAATGTATTTGACATAAAACAAAAAAATGAAACTAGTGGATATATTGGAGGCTTAAAGGACTTGGTCAATTTTAAAAACAAATTGTACGTAGTGGCATCAAATCACCTTTATAGAAGCAATAGTCCTCAAGAAAATGGCCAAATTATTGTTGTTAAATCAGGTCTTCTTTTTGCTGAAACATTTAACAATCAATTATTTATAGCAGGTAGTGATGGTTTGCATTTACTAGATAATGATCAAATAATAAAACCTAAAATCAGCAACAATTTACTAAATGATCCTATTGGTAGTATTGCTACAACAGATAATTTTTTAATTGTTGGTACAGACGGAAGAGGTGTGTATTTATATAACGAAGACAAAATTTTTCATTTAATAGAAACCGATGGATTATCTATACAACGCATACTTGTAGAAAATGATACGCTTTGGTTGGCCACCCAAAAAGGTGTAAAAAAAATAGAACTTAATAAAACAGATTTAAGTACGTCAAGAATCGCTGACTCATACTATGAAGCAGATGGCTTATTACAAAACAATTCTAATGATATATTTATAAAAGATAGTATTTTATTTGCAGCTAGTGATATAGGCTTAGCAAAGTTAAATATAAACAGTCAGGTCTATAAAGAAAAGCCAGAACTCTATTTTAAAACATCTAACGACACACTAGACTACAAAAACGGAGAAAGAAATAACATTAAAGTGAAATTTGCGCTACAAAATTATGTTAATCAAGAGCATGTAACTTACAAATACAGGTTATTACCATCACAAAAAGAATGGGTCAGTACTGAGGCTAAAACACTAAATTTCGCTAATCTTTCACCAAAATTATACACTTTAGAAGTAAAAGCTACAGACCAACATAATAATACGAGCATTACAACACAACACCTTAATATAGTTCCAAAGTGGTGGCAACTTTGGTATAATAAAATTGGATTTGCTGTTATTGGCTTATTTGGATTTTTATTACTGATGAGTAAAACCAAGCAGAAAATTAAAAAAAGTGAACAAGAAAAGGCGCAAAAAGAAAAGCGAGTCGCAGGTTTAGAATTACAAGCCTTACGCAGCCAAATGAATCCGCATTTTGTGCATAATTCATTGAATGCTATTCAATATTTTATTCAAAGAAAAGAGGTGGAATTATCTGAAAACTACTTGTCTAAGTTTTCGCAATTAATCCGATTGTTTTTTGAGTATTCTAGAAGGCAAACTATAACCATTAAAGAAGAATTAGAACTACTAACCAATTATCTAGACATTGAAAAACTCAGATTTGAGGAAAAATTGAACTATAATATTACAGTCTGCGAAAAAATAGATGTAGAGGAACAGCGTATTCCGTCTATGTTATTGCAACCTATAGTAGAGAATGCAGTTAATCATGGATTATTTCATAAAAAGGAAAATGGAACTGTTGAGGTGCTCTTTAAACAGTTAAAAGAAGATTCATTTAAAGTGACTATAAAAGATGATGGAATAGGTATAAATAAAGCCAAGTCAATTTTTAAAGCCTCATCTAAAAACTATCAATCTAACTCATCAAACGTGCTTAGAGAGCGACTAGATTTGTTAAACAAGAATAAAGAATGGCAAGTAGATTATAAAATAGAAGATATTTCTGAAATTGAAAAAGACAAAACAGGAACTATTGTAACATTAATCTTCACACAATTAAATAGCCAATGAAAATAAATGCAATTTTAATAGATGATGAGCGAAAGGCACTAGCTATTTTAAAAAATAAGCTAGAACGCTTGTGCCCGAATGTTGCGATTATAGCAGAAACCCAAAACCCAAAAGAAGGTTTGCAACTAATAAAAGACTTAAAACCCCAACTGGTGTTTTTAGATGTCGCCATGCCAGAGTTAAGTGGATTTGACGTGTTAGCAGAAATTAAAAACCCCGATTTTGAAATCATATTCGCCACAGCGTTTGATAATTATGCCATTGAAGCCATCAAACATTGCGCTATTGGCTATTTAGTTAAACCTGTAGATAATAATGATTTGGTAGAAACGGTTAATAAAGCCATTCAAAATATAGAAGACAAATCTGCATTAGAAAAAAACAAACTACTTATAGAGAATCTCGGAGTTCAAACATTTCAAAATAAAAAAATTGTAATTCCTTCACAAGAAGGACTGGAGTTTGTAAAAATTGCTGATATCATTCATTTTGAAGGCGATAACGGCTATACCAATATTCATTTTATAAAAAGAAAACCCATTTTAAGCTCTCATAGTATTGGTTATTTTAATAAATTATTGGAAAATCAATCGTTTTATCTTATACATAAATCGCATTTAATCAATTTAAGCCATATAGAAAAGTACTTAAATGTAGGTTATGTGGTTTTAACCAATAACACTAAACTACCAGTATCTAGAAATAGACGATTAAATTTTTTGAATAAATTTAGAAATTAAAAAGACTCTTATATAAATTTGCCATATAAGAGTCTTTTTAATCAGATATAATTATTTCCCCAACATCAATAGCTCACTGCAAACCACTTCTGTAACATAGCGTTTTTCACCTTCTTTGGTTTCATAACTACGTGATGTTAATTTTCCTTCTATAGCCACTTCTTTACCTTTGGTGACATATTTTTCAATAATCTGGGCAGTTTTTCCCCAGGCAACCACATTGTGCCATTGTGTGTCTGTTACTTTTTCTCCGCTTGCATTTTTGTAACTTTCGTTTGTGGCGACAGAAAATTTAGCTAATGTTTTTCCTGATTCAAGATTGATAATTTCTGGATCGTTTCCAAGGTTTCCAATCAACTGTACTTTGTTTCTTAATGAGTTCATAATTTTAATTTTTGTGTTAAACAGTTAATACTATCGAGTTCTTATGTTTCGACACTGCAAATATGAAACAGCCTCCAAGTTTTATTCGGTTATTAAATATTTAAAATCGTTTGTAAATGTTTGTAGTCGTTTGTAAACGAATATATTTTGTTTTATATTGTAAGCTTTATGGAGTATGAATTTTACAAAGCTTTAGAGATTTTAGAGCAAACACCAAATACGCTCAAACAGTTTTTGTCTAACTTATCCGATGAATGGATTTTTTGTAATGAAGGCGAAGATACTTGGTCTGCCTTTGATATTGTTGGACATTTAATTCATGGCGAGAAAACCGATTGGATTCCTCGTTTAAAAATTATGTTGAATGATTCGGAAACCAAAACTTTTGAACCCTTTGATCGATTTGCGCAGTTTGAAGAATCAGAAGGGAAAACTATGACACAGTTGCTGGATGAGTTTTCAGAACTTAGAAAACAAAATATTTCTTTTTTAAAGCCACTTAATATTTCTGAAAAAGATGTTGCTAAAAAAGCAATTCATCCGTCGCTTGGAGAAGTGACGCTTAAAAATTTACTGTCAACTTGGGTGGTACATGATTTAGGTCATATAGCTCAAATCTCACGTGTTATGGCAAAACAATATAAAAACGAAGTTGGTCCTTGGGCAGCATATCTTTCAGTATTAAATAAATAATATGGTTAAGCTAAACACCAAAAATTTAAAATTGAGACCATTGAGTTTAGATGATGCTAAGGATTTGTATAGTTTGAGATTTAACGAACAGGTCACAAAGTTTATTGACAGAAAAAAACCTAAAGATAAGAATGAACTCATTGATTTTATAAAAGATAGAATGGAAGATGTTGAACATGGAAAAATCATGTTCTGGGCAATTTGCAAGATTGATGACCCAAAATTAGTTGGAACTATTTGCCTTTGGAATTTTAACGAATGAAAAACAACTGCTGAAATTGGTTATGAACTTCATCCAGATTTTCATGGTAACGGATTTATGAGTGAGGCTTTACACGCAGTTTTAGATGTTGGTTTTAATCAAATTAATTTAGAGGCAATTGAAGCCTATACACATAAAAATAACGAGTCTTCAAAGTCATTGCTCAATAAATTCAGTTTTAAACTTGAACCACATAGAAAAGATGAAGGTTTTCCTAACAATTTAATATACACAAAACAACATGCTTAAACTAATAGGAATCCCTTTTGATGCCAATTCCTCTTACCTAAGAGGTCCAGCTTTGGCACCCAAACATATTAGGCTGATGGATAAAGAAGGTTCAGCCAATCGGTTTTGCGAGTTTGGGAAAGAAATTTCAGAAGGTGTTAATTATTGTGATTGTGGTGATATTGAATTCACTGAAATTGACGCAGCTTTTGCTTACAACAAAATAAAAGAAACGATTAGCATTGAATTAAAAGAGGAAAGTAAAATTATTAGTTTAGGTGGTGACCATTCAATGTCGTTTCCCGTCATTGAAGCATTTTCTGAAAAGTATAAAAAACTTAATGTGTTACACTTGGATGCTCATGCAGATTTGTACGACAATTTTGAAAACAACCCTTATTCACATGCTTCACCATTTGCCAGATTGATGGAAAAAGGTTTCTTAAATTCATTGACTCAAGTTGGTATAAGAACCTTTAATACACATCAAAAAAAACAAGCTAAACGCTTTGGAGTTAAAGTTGTTGAAATGAAAGATTTTAGTATGGATTTTATAAATTCACTACAAGCTCCTTTATATATTTCGTTGGATATGGATGTGCTAGATCCAGCGTATGCTCCAGGGATTTCGCATCATGAGCCAGGAGGAATGACGACAAGACAATTAATTAAAATAATACAAACTATTAATGTGCCAATTGTTGGAGCAGATATTGTTGAGCTTAACCCAAAACGAGATATCAATAATGCAACAGCTATGGTTGCTTACAAATTATTTAAAGAATTAGCATCAAAAATGATTGATTAATATGAAAGTATTTGCAGAAACAGAACGCCTTATTTTAAGAGAAATATTACCAACAGATATTGAAGGTATGTTTGAGTTGGACTCTAATCCTATTGTACATAAACATTTAGGGAAAAAACCTGTAAAATCTAGAGAAGCATCTAAAAAAATCATAGAATCTATAAGAGAACAATATGAAGTAAGAGGCATTGGTCGTTGGGCAGCCATTGAAAAATCCTCGGGAGATTTTATGGGTTGGTCAGGTTTAAAATTTAACACAGATAAGAAGGATGAGCTTAATGGCAAGAGAAACTTTTATGATATTGGTTACAGGTTTATACCTCGTTTTTGGGGAAAAGGATATGCTACAGAATCATCATTAATTACTCTAGATTTTGGCTTTAAGGAGTTGAATTTGGAGTTAATTGTTGGTGCAGCCGAAATAGAAAATATAGCATCAAATAAGGTATTGCAAAAAATTGGATTAAATTATATTGAAGATTTTGATTTTGAAGGCACAAGAGCTTCGTGGTATGAGTTACAGAAAGAAGAATATAAAGCAATACAAAATAAATTAACCAGGCAGAAGTACTATTTAAAAAATAAAGAACGGTTAAAAAAACTGTATCGCGAACGCTATCAAAAGGATCCAGATTATAATAAGAAAACTCTTGAACGTGCAAAAAACAGATATCATAACGATCCTGAATATCGTGAGAAAACCATTGAAAGAGCCAAAGCTAGGTACAAAAGAAAAAAATTTGGGTTATGAAAAAAATATGTCCAGAGTGTGGCGATAAAATTGTAGGTCGTATAGATAAGAAATTTTGTAGCGATGCTTGCAGAAATTCTTATAACAACAGAGTTAATAAGGATAGTAAAAATTTAATACGTAATACTAACAATAGATTACGTAAAAATTATAGGATTCTGGAAGACCTTAATCCAGATAAAAAAACAAAAACCTCACGTGCTAAATTGATTGAAAAAGGCTTCGACTTTAATTATTTTACAAGTATTTATACCACAAAGGCAGGAACAGTTTACTACTTTGTTTACGACCAAGGGTATTTACCTTTAGACAATGATTATTATGCTTTGGTAAAACGCGATTCATAGACTCTGTAACATTAGAACATAACAATATACTAATATGTTATACATAACCATTAATATGATACTCGTCACTTCAAATGAATTGATGATAATTATTCCAATAATAGTAGTGGTTATTGGTCTAATTGCATTTTTAGGGTATTATTTTTCAGCCAAACAAATGGTTTTAAGAAAACTATCTAAAATTCCTTTGAAACCTGCAACAGGTTTAAAAACTAGTGAACTTACAAAAGTGACTGGTAAAGCGTTACATGTAAAAGCACCATTAATTGCGCCTTTAAGCGGAAGAGAATGCGTGTTTTACACCATTAAAATTGAAAAACGTGTAAGCAATGGCAAAAGTTCGCATTGGAAAACCGTTATCAAAGAAGAGAAAACACAAGAATTCTTTATTAGTAGCAATGGAGATTTTGTGATTGTGAGACCTACTCAATCACCCAAAAATTATATAAGCTATTTGGTAAAGGATAAAAAAACGTCTTCAGGAACTTTTAACGATCCAACGCCAGAGTTTGAAGCACTTTTACGACAATATAATATTGACTCTCTTAACTTTTTGGGCTTTAATAAATCGCTTCGTTATAAAGAAGGTGTTATTGAAATTGGTGAGCAAATTACGGTTTCTGGAATTGCCAAATGGAAAACTTTAAGCGAACCAATTCCAGATTATCATTATTCTAAAATAGCAGAACTGGTAAGTGAAGGAAAAGAAAAGTTAATAATTACAGATCTCCCTTTAAAAATTAAAAAAAGAAGTAGATTTTAACTTTATTTCCAGGTATGCCCTTTAAGTTTTAAGGCTGCTTTTAAAATATCTTTTTGGCTTATTTGTCCTACAAGCTTTCCATCTTCTAATATTGGAAAACGTCTGCGTTTTGAATCCAAAAATTTGTTTGCTGCATCAAAAATATTCATATTACCATCAATGGTATCAACATTTTTGACCATGCATTGCTCAATGGTTCTATGATCCATTGGCATGTTGTAATATCGACTTTCACTTATCTGTTTGATGCAATCACCTTCAGATATAATTCCAATTAATTCTTGGTTATCGTTTACAACAGGACCTCCTGAAATTCTGTGCTTTATTAGTTTTTCAATAACGTTTTCAATGGATTGATCTGGTTTAAATGTTATAAGATTCGTGGTCATGTAATCCTTGACCTTTATAGGAGACGTTTCAACCTCTTGTTGCATCCTCCTGGATCCTTGAAAGCTTTTTATTCCCATAATATTCAATTTAGTGTGTCTTTTAAGTTACTAAATTTTTCTGACTTATTCTAAATTGAATTTTACTACTTTTATAAAAACTAAGTAATCTTCCTAAAATGATAAAAAAAACAATAGCACTATTGTTGTTAATTGTTGCTGTATACTGGAGTTTTTCAGCATTAATGCCTACAAAAATATCAGATTTAAATACCAATAAGAATGAATTTTCAACCGAAAGAGCTTTAATTCATCTCAAAGAAATCTCCAAAGAACCACATTATGTTGGCAGCGATGCACATGCAAAAGTTAGAAACTATATTGTAAATGAGTTAGAAGCACTTGGATTAAATGTCGAAATTCAAGAACGCTTCTCAATGAGGGAATGGGGAAATTTATCTAAACCAAAAAACATTATCGCAAGAATAAAAGGGAGTGATAATACAAAAGCACTACTCTTATTATCTCATTATGATAGCGCACCACATTCATCCCTTGGAGCTAGTGATGCAGGCTCTGGAGTTGTTACAATACTTGAGAGTTTAAGAGCATTTTTAAATACTGGAAAACAGCCAAAAAATGATATTATTATCCTCATTACAGATGCCGAAGAATTAGGGCTTAATGGTGCAGATATTTTTGCTAACAAGCACCTTTGGGCAAAAGATGTTGGCTTAGTGCTAAATTTTGAAGCAAGAGGAAGTGGTGGTCCAGTTGTAATGTGGCCAGAAACCAATGGTGGAAATGCTAAGCTTGCAGAGGAGTTTGTAAAAGCTAATCCGTCATATCCAGTGGCTTATTCCTTAATTTATAGTGTTTACAAATTATTACCAAACGATACTGATGCGACACGATTTAGAGAAGATGGCAATATAGAGAGTTTTAATTTTGCTTTTATAGACGACCACTACGATTATCATACAGCCAACGATACTTTTGAGCGTTTAGATAGAAATACATTAGAGCATCAAGGCTCTTATTTAATGCCTTTATTGCACTATTTTTCTGATGCAGATTTAAGTAATCTAAAGAGTACAGAAGATAACGTTTATTTTAACGTACCATTATTTAAAACTGTAGTGTATAGCTATTCTTTAATATGGCCAATGTTTTTTGTTGCTGTATTACTATTTATTGCTCTTGTTTTTTATGGATTTAAGACATCCCGATTAATTACAAAAGATGTCTTTAAAGGCTTTGTGCCTTTATTTGTTTCTATTATTGGTTGTTTGGTCGTGGGCTTTGTTCTCTGGGAAATTATCAAATTACTTAACCCTCAGTATTCCGAAATGCTACATGGGTTTACCTATAATGGCTATATGTATATCGCAGCGTTTAGTTTGGTAGCAATTGGTATTTGTGCATGGATTTATAGCAAATTTTATAAAGAAGATAATACAGCATCATTATTAGTGGCTCCAATGGTAATTTGGTTCATAATAAGTGCTTTAGTGGCACAATATTTAAAAGGTGCTGGCTTTTTTATTATTCCAGTTTATTTTGGGTTAATTAGTTTGTTTGTTCTTATAAAACAACAAAAACCAAACTTGGTATTAATGGCTGTTTTGTGTGTTCCGTTGTTGTTAATTTTTAGTCCTTTTATAAAACTCTTTCCGGTTGCTTTGGGATTTTTTATGAAGATTGGAGCTATTTCAATTTCAGTCAAACTGGTATCAATGTTGCTAGTTGCCTTAATCTTTGGGTTAATGATATCACTATTCGGTTTCTTTAAGCATAAAAAACGTTTGGCTTATGTCCTGTTTTTAATAGCTTTTTATTTTTTGATTTCGGCACAATTTAAATCTAACTTTAATGAAGAACGACCTAAACCAAATAGCTTGGTCTATGTTTTAAATACAGATACCAATACAGCATATTGGGCAACTTATGATGCTGTGCTTGATGATTGGACCAAAACCTTTTTGAGTGATGAGGTTGAATATAGTAAAGAGGGCGATACATTTAGTAGCAAGTATAATTCTGGGTTTACCTACACAAAAAACACCGAAGTGAAACAAATACCACAATCTAAAGTTACCATAAATAAAGACACTATTATCAATAATTTGAGACATATTAATATGTCTATTGTTCAACAAAGACGAATAAATAGATTTGATGTATATGCAAACAAAGAAATTAAGTTTAAGAATTTTGAAGCAAACGGTGTTAAAGTACATAAACCTAACGCAGAAGGCTTCGCTTTCGAAAACAGAAGAAGCACAAGGCTGTTTAGTTATTATGTATCAGATAACGATTCGTTAAACTTAAACTTTACAGTTCCAAAAAACCAAAAAACACAACTTAAAATTTACGAATCATCTTTCGATTTATTATCAAACAAATTATTTACTGTTCCTAAAAGAACCAGAGAAATGATACCGAAACCCTTTATTTTAAACGATGCTGTTATCGTTACCAAAACAATAGATATTAACTAAAATTTAGTCTTTGGCATTACTATTGTTTCAGTTAATTGTTTAGTTTTGAACCCTTAAATTATTTGAGATGAAACATCCACTATTAAATTAAGTTGCATAGCAAAATAATGTTGTAGATGTTACATGTTAACAATAGATAAAACAAACACAAACACATGAAAAAAGTTATAGGAATTTTATTATTAGCAGTTGTATTTCAAGCTAGTGCACAGACTAATCCTGAGCTGTTAAAGCACTACGAAGCATATTATGCACAAATGAAAAAACAAGGAGATATGCAAGGTGTTATTAATGCTTTAACCCACTTAAATGTTTTATCACCTAGCCAAGCAAGATTAGACACTTTAGCAGTGTTGTATATGAATGGTGGTAAACACATGCAAGCTTTAAATACTTTAGGAATTGATGCAAATACCAACGATTCTAACATGGCAGTAGAAGTTAAAGCAGTTAGTTTACAAGCTTTAAACGAACCACAAAAAGCTTTAGTACACTTTGAGGAATTGTTTAAAAGAACACCAAATATCATGATTGCTTATGAATTGGCAGATCTTAAAATTCAAATAAACGATATGGCTGGAGCCACAGTAAATATTGAATATGGTATTGCTAATTCCAAGGATGATGAAGTGCGTACATATTACGATTCGCAAACACCTTATCAAGTTCCTGCAAAAGCCGCATTTATATATTTAAAAGGATTGGCAAAATTCAAATTAAATCAAAGCGATTTAGATGGTGCTATTGCTTTATTGGATCAAGCAATTACTTTAGCACCAAATTTTAACATAGCATTGTTAAGTAAAAATGCTTTGGAAGCTAGAAAAAATCCATCATCACCAGTTAAAAAAGATAATTAACGTGAGTTCGATATAAAAGTCATTGACTATAAGCTGATTGAAATAAAAACACCCCTAAAGTCCCCTCAAGGGGACAATGTCATCTTTGGGAATTCCTCCCTTGAGGGAGGAGCAAGGAGAGTGTTTACAATAAATAAACACATATCATACTAACAATCAAGTAATTATATTTTGACTATATACTTTTAGTTATATCTAACTCACGTTAATTAATAAAATATAAAACTGCCTTAAAAGTAGTTTTTTGTGTCATTCTGAGCACAGTCGAAATATCTATCATAATCATATTTAAGATTCTTCGACTGCGCTCAATATGATAAATTATGGTTCTTGATTACTTTTAAGACGGCCTCATGGTTTTATTATGTTATGAGACTCTTTTTCAATAACCTTGTTTATTTGATAAACAAAGTTATTATAAGCTAAAAGAAGGTTTTCTATATCTTTAATAATGGCTTCTTTTGAAGAACTTTGCAAATTTATAGTTTCATCAAATTTATACATCGTTGTTTCTAATACCGAAAGGCGAACGATAATGGACGATCTATTTAAGCTTTGAGGAGTTTCATTTTTAAGATCAGCAATAAGACCTTGAAGAATAGCTTTATCGTCTTTAAAAAAAGAGATAGAGCCATTTTTTAAGTTTTCAATTTCAACATCCAAATCCTTGAATTTTGCCCAATTAGCAACTTCCTTTTTGGCTAAATCACTTAGAGCATATTCGGTAAACTTAATATCTTTTATTTCTTGGGAAGTGATTTTGGTAAACTCAATAGATGTTTCTTGATCTTTTGTTAATTGGGTGTCTTCAGTTTTTTTACATTGAATATTAATAACCAGTAATACTAATAAGAAAAAACGAAAAAAAATCAAATATAATTTTGACATATAAACAAAACTTAGAATCACACAAATATATTGTTAAAGCCGCATTGTAAAAAGTTTTTATGTTATTTTCATACAATGCTCAAAATCTTGTTATTTTTGAAAACGAATAAAGCTAAATAATGATATCAAAAATTTTAATTATTGGAGCCTGTGGTCAAATAGGTTCTGAATTGACCAATAGATTAAGATTGGAACTAGGCACTGAAAATGTAATTGCAAGTGATATAAGAGAGAATAACCCAGAACTTGTTGCATCTGGACCTTTCGAAATTATTGACGCCAAAAGCTTGAAGCAAATTAAACACTGTATTAAAAAACACAATGTCGATACAGTGTATTTAATGGCAGCTTTATTAAGTGCTACTGGCGAAAAGTTTCCTCAAAAAGCATGGAACCTAAACACGACCTCTTTATTAAATGTACTTAATTTAGCAAAAGATAAAGTTATAAGCAAGGTGTTTTGGCCATCTAGTATTGCTGTTTTTGGCCCTACAACACCAAAAATAAACACACCACAACGAACCATTATGGAACCAACAACGGTTTATGGTATTACCAAACAAGTTGGTGAGCGTTGGTGTGAGTACTATCATAATAATTATGATGTTGATGTTAGAAGCATTAGATATCCAGGAATTATTAGTTGGAAAACTTTGCCAGGAGGAGGCACCACCGATTATGCCATCGATATTTTTCATAAAGCAATAAATGAAGGGCATTACGATTGTTTTTTAACCGAATACACAGCATTACCAATGATGTTTATGGATGATGCCGTTAAGGCAACCTTGGATATTATGAATGCAAATCCTGAAGATGTAAAAATTAGATCGTCATATAATTTGTCGGCTATAAGCTTTACACCAAAACAATTGGCAACACAAATTGCTAAGCAACTCCCAGAGTTTACTATTAGCTATACACCAGACTTTAGACAAAAAATAGCAAATTCATGGCCAAATTCTATTGATGATACTGCTGCAAGACAAGATTGGTACTGGGAGCATGATTATGATTTAGAGGCGATTACCAATGAAATGCTACTTCAATTAGGCGAGAAAGCAATTTCTTAGTTTTTTAAATAGTAAGGGTCTAACTGGCCTAAATTAACGTGAAATACTTTTATTGGTTAGTGCTCTTGTTGTCGATAAAATATTGATAATGAGTAATATAAAAATGAATTTTATTAAATTCATTTTGAGATGTCCATGAGTTCAAAAATAAGCTTAATGCTTAAACTAACGAAGTAAATAATTATAAAACAAAAACCCCTGAAAGCATTAAAGTTTCAGGGTTTTTAAGTGGTACCTCCAGCTCCGAAGCGTCGGAGGAACCAGGGAAACATGTTACCTATTTTGTAGAATATCTGTTAAAATAGATGGGTCTTTGATTACCTTTGTGATGAACTTCCTGCTTTTCATCCTTTTAATAAATTTTTCAAGAAATAGTGCATCATCCTTAGAGCGGCATTCAAAATTTAAAACCAC
>CALZKX010000131.1 GCA_945788155.1 uncultured Flavobacteriaceae bacterium | reverse complement strand
CCTTTGCCTTTGGCTCCGTGGCATACAAAACACATTACCTTGTAGAGCTTTTTGCCCGAAGCAATAGCTTTGGCATCGTCGCTTTTTATAGGGTTTACTAATTTATCGGCACTTGCTGGTGCTACCCACTTTTTTTGTTGCTCGGTTTCATAACGACCGTTTGTTGGATAAGCGAAGCTAACCAGCAGCACATACAACAAAGCTGTAGATGTAAGACTTATTAGCACTTTTTTTGTTTTCATAATTATTTGGTTTTAAAAATTAAATGTATTTGATATGCGGATACCTTATCTGCATATTTTTCGTTTTTATTTATATAATTTCATCGTAAAAACTGCGTTTCCAGTTTTCAGTATTTTTATAATCTGTCATACTCATTCCAACGATATCTTTAAATTGTCTTGACAAATGGTTCACACTGCTATAATCAAGTAAGTGTCCTATATCAGAAAAAGAATGCTGTTTTAGCTGGATGAGTTCTTTCACTTTTTCAATTTTAAGTTTGATAAAATATTTTTCTATGGTTGTTTTCTCTTTAGATGAAAACAATTTGCTCAACGTTTTGTAATCACGATAAAGTACCGAAGCTAATAGTTGAGACATATTCACTTTAATATGTAATGGTAACTCAACGAGCTGCTCTATTAAGATTAATTTTATTCTTTCCACAAGCATTTCTTCTTCGCTCTGTGCTATTTCAAATCCATTGCTGTGAAGCATTTCTGTGACGATTATCACAATTTCTGCTTCGGTTTTAGTGGTCGATTCAACTAATAGTTTACCCAGTTCTAAAGAGGCAATTGTTACACCCAGCTCTTGAAGCTCTTGCTTAATAACTTTTAAGCATCGACTGCATACCATATTTTTAATCCAAAATTCTTTGGTTGTAATCATTTTGTGCATCATATTACTATTTAGCTTGTGCTCAATATTGCAAACGGATTTGCATTTATACAATTTAGTGTTTTAAAGTGGTTTGTTGAGAAAAAGGAGCAATCATTTTTAGCCAGAAATTAACTATGGCCTTAATAACGGTCTGGGAAATCAAATCAAGTAGGTCTCGTGGAGAACTTGTATGTCCTTGTTTAACAAGGGTGGTCTATACTGTTTAAAAGGAATAATATTCTTAGTGAGCCCTAAAAATGGGTTGATGTAGTTATAATATAAGGTGTTTATGGAAATGTGTGCTTGAGTTTTAATCTCATTATTAGGTTTATTGAGGTCAACGTCGCCTTGTTTTGCAAAAGTTTGGGTTTTACAACAATCCTTTTCCTGTATGTTAGTTTTTTTAGAAGAAGGGATTTTTTTTTGAAGCATGTCTTTACAAGCTTCTGCTTTACCTAAAATGGCCATATCTATTAACTTATCGCAACAGTAATGCATATCTACTATAAATGAAGAGGTGCTAAATACAACTGCAACCGCTAATAAAAAGGACACTATTTTTGTAAAAAAATGTTTCACATCATTAAATTAATAAATATTTTTTAACCTTAAAAATATGCACTATTTGATGTTTGAAAAATCAACACAATAAATACAGGTCAAACATATTTTAGACACGCAAACTTATTCTATTTAATTAAACAAAAAGATGATTTTTGTCATATTTCCTTTTATTAATATTAGTAAGTCAATGCAAAATCAATGCAAAATCAATGCCAAATGAATGACCAAGTCTTGCATCAACTGGACTATTGATATGGCATAAGTGGTGCTGAAAAGGGTTATGATATTGTAGATAATTTTGGTATGGTTAATTTAATAATGACTGGAAACATCAACTATAAAATGGGAATCGACCTAGAGGCTAGTGTGATTTTGACACTTCCGGCTTTTGCCTAAATAAAACGGTATAACGACCTACAATAAAAAGTAGAAATCTGTTGTATTCGATACCAAAATTGGGATTGAACCAAATTTTTTCAAAACAATCATGCTCTATTAATTAACGTGAGTTCGATATAAAAGTCATTGACTATAAGCTGATTGAAATAAAAACACCCCTAATGAGCTTCGCTCGGTATCATCAACAAAAGCTGTCGCTTTTATCTCGATAAACCTCAAGGGGACAATGTCATCTTTGGAAATTCCTCCCTTGAGGGAGGAGCAAGGAGGGTGTTTACAATAAACAAACACATATCACACTAACAATCAAATAATTATATTTTGACTATATACTTTTAGTTATATCGAACTCACTTTAATTAAGAATAAATACTGAAAAAAAAATTATTAAATCGTTACCTAAGTTATTTTTAAATAATATTTGAATTATTTAGCAAGTTGTTTTTAATAATATTTTAAAGGGATTAAACCCATATGTTTGGGGTAAAATTAATTTGCTCATTTTATAATTAATTGTTAAATATTCTTTGGACTTGAATTTTTTCATAACTTTGCGACATCAATGAAGAAGCTACTTCAAAAAATATCATCCTTATTAATGGCACTATTAGTGCTGTTTTCAACTTCTTCCTATACGGTTGAAAGCCATTACTGTGGAGGTAGTCTGGTTGATTCTTCTTTTATTGGGCACGTTAAGTCTTGTAGTGTAGAAATGTTAAAGTCAACAATTACTACCGATGATTGCTCAGATGCTTCTAAGAATTGCTGTAATGATGTAAAAGTTTTTGTTGATGGTCAAGATGAATTAATAACATCATCTTTTGAATTAAACTTTCAACAGCAGCTATTTATAACATCTTTTGTTTATACATACATTGATTTATTTAAAGGGATTGATGATAAAGTCATTCCTTTTAAAGATTATTCTTCTCCCGTTTTAGTCAAGGACATCCAGTTACTTGATGAGGTTTTTATAATTTGATTTTTCTGTTTTAATTACACAGTCTTTATGAGTGTGCAAAAAGTTTCGTTTTAAACGTAACTAAATTTTGTGTTTCACTTATTTAGAAATGAGCTACTTGTAACCACATTTAGATTTCAAAAACACATATTAAAACTTAAAATCAAATTTTATGCTTAATAAAACAATACGTTATTTTCTTGAAAACAAGTTAATAACATTTATTCTACTTCTTGCCTTTATTGTTGGAGGAATTGTAACTGCCCCATTTAACTGGGAAACCTCGTTAATTGAGAGAAACCCTGTGCCTGTTGATGCCATTCCCGACATTGGTGAAAACCAACAAATTGTCTTTACCGAATGGATGGGACAATCACCACAAGACATAGAAGATCAAATCACCTATCCTTTAACCACGGCATTACTTGGTATTCCAAATGTAAAAACCATACGTAGTAATTCTATTTTTGGGCTTTCCAGTATTTACATCATTTTTGAAGATGATGTCGATTTTTACTGGAGTAGAACAAGGATACTGGAAAAATTAAATTCCCTGCCACCAGGAACAGTACCCAACGAGGTCACACCTGCACTAGGGCCAGATGCAACAGCTTTAGGCCAAGTGTATTGGTATACTTTAGAGGGGAGAGATCCTAAAACAGGAAAACCGACAGGCGGTTGGGATCCTCAGGAATTGAGAACCATTCAAGATTTTTATGTACGTTATTATTTAACTGCTGCAAGTGGTGTTGCCGAAGTTGCTTCCATTGGAGGCTTCCTAAAAGAGTATCAAATCGAGATAGATCCTGATGCCATGAAAGCTAACAATGTGGACGTTAAGCTAATAATGAACGCTGTAAAAAACAGTAACCTCGACATTGGCGCACGTACATTAGAGTTTAATAGGGCAGAATATCTGGTAAGAGGTTTAGGGTACATTAAAAACCTAAGCGATCTCGAAGAAAGCGTTGTTACCGTAAGGGACAATGTCCCAATACGTTTAAAAGATGTTGCCAAAATACAGTTTGGTCCAGCTGGTCGTAGAGGAGGTTTGGATAAAAGTGGCGTAGAAGCTGTTGGAGGTGTGGTTGTGGCACGTTATGGTGCAAATCCGCAAGAGGTAATCCATAATCTTAAAGCTAAAATTGAAGAAGTGGCTCCAGGACTACCATCAAAGACTTTAGAAGATGGTACCGTTTCAAAAATTACCATTGTACCATTTTATGACCGTTCTGGATTAATCCAGGAAACTTTGGGAACGCTGGAGTTAGCACTATCACATGAAATATTAATAAGTATTTTAGTGGTAATTGTACTCGTATTAAATTTAAGGGCATCGGTTTTAATATCTACATTATTACCTGTTGGTGTATTGATGACGTTTATTTTAATGAAATATTTTAACGTCGATGCAAATATTGTTGCACTTTCAGGTATCGCTATCGCCATTGGTGTGATGGTCGATGTTGGTATCGTATTTACCGAAAACATTATTAGGCACCTAGAAATGCCAGAAAACGAAGGTGCACGAGGCAAGCGACTCGTACAGATTATATACATAGCAACTGTAGAAGTAGCTTCGGCAATTGTAACAGCTCTGGCAACAACCATAGTAAGTTTCTTACCTGTGTTTGCGATGCAGGCTTCCGAAGGTAAATTGTTCAGACCACTGGCTTGGACCAAAACATTTGCATTGGTATCCTCGTTGGTTATTGGAATCATGTTTATTCCTGCCATTGCCCAGGTTTTATTCTCTATTAGGTTCGATAAAAAACGTGTAAGCCGAATATTTAATGCCACATTAATAGCTCTTGGTGTTATCTTTATTATTTCCTATGGCAACATTATGGCGTTGTCGCTTATTGCTTTTGGTGTTAACAACTTACTTACACAAGTACCCGAAAGAGAATTGTTTAAAGGCAGAATAAAGCTTCCATATTCCGAAAAACTGGCAAATTACATAAATATTATTATTACCATTTTAGTTGTAGTGTACTTTTTAACCATCGAGTGGATGCCACTAGGCGCTACAAATTCTACTCTGGTAAACTTCATTTTTGTAATCGCCATAGTTAGCATTATATTAGGAATATTAATGACTATAGTGCATTTTTACGGTAGGTTGTTAACCTGGTGTTTAAATAACAAATGGAAATTCCTTGCGTTGCCAACCTTGGCCTTATTATTTGGTATCACTATTTGGATGGGCTTTGGAAAAGTGTTTGGTTTTATGCCAAAATTTGTAAAAGATACTAATGTATTTGCAAGTATAGAAAAATCATTTCCTGGTATAGGAAAAGAGTTTATGCCAGCATTAAATGAAGGGTCTTTCCTTTTAATGCCTACTACTATGCCTCACTCTGGGATTTCTGAAAACATGGAAGTTATAGCCAGTGTCGATAAGCATTTAATGACCATTCCTGAAATAGAATCAGCAGTAGGAAAATGGGGACGTGTAAATTCAGCTTTAGATCCTGCACCAACCTCTATGTACGAAAACACCATTAACTATGTTCCTGAATATATTTTGGATGAAGATGGTCATAGAGAACGGTTTAGAGTTAATAAACATGATGCTTTTATTTTAAAAGATGGTACCACCTATAAATATGGTACAGATGAATTTCGTAAAATAACCGAAGAAGAATTGATTCAGGACGATGATGGAGAAAATTTTAGGCAATGGCGAGAAAAAATAAGAAAACCGGATGATATTTGGCAAGAAATTATAAAACATTCCAAATTTCCAGGATTGACTTCTGCACCAAAACTGCAGCCTATTCAAACACGCTTGATTATGCTGGCAACAGGTATGCGTGCACCAATGGGTATTAAAGTATTTGGACCAACGTTAGAAGTTATTGAAAAAGTAGGTTTTGAATTGGAGAACATATTAAAAGAAGTGCCAAGTGTTAATCCACCAACAGTATTTGCAGATAGAGTTGTAGGTAAACCTTATTTAGAAATGAAACTTAACCGTCAAGCCATGTCAAGATACGGTTTAAGTGTTAAGGACATGCAAATGCAACTCTCGGTTGCTATAGGTGGAAAGCAATTAACAACCACTGTTGAAGGCAGGGAACGTTTCCCAGTTCGTGTACGATATGCAAGGGAGTATAGAGATAACCCTGACGATATCAAGAAAATATTAATCCCAACGCCTGCAGGCGTTCAAGTAGAGTTAGGTGAACTGGCATCGATAGAATATGTTAGAGGTCCTCAAGTAATTAAAAGTGAGGATACCTTTTTAACTGGTTACGTTATTTTTGATATGAAAGACGGCTATGCCGAAACCAATGTGGTTGAAGATGCACAAGCGCTTATTAAAGCAAAAATGGATAGCGGCGAATTTTCTTTACCAGATGGAGTGACCTATCGTTTTACTGGAAATTACGAAAATCAAATTAGAGCATCAAAGCGTTTAATGATTGTAGTGCCTATTTCGTTAATTGTAATTTTACTAATTCTATATTTCCAATTTAAATCCATAGCCCCTTCGCTTATGGTATTCTCTGGAATATTTGTAGCCTTTGCTGGTGGCTTTGTCATGATTTGGTTATATGGTCAAGGTTGGTTTATGAACTTTGATGTTGCTGGAGTCCATATGCGTGATCTCTTTCAATTACATACTATAAACTTAAGTGTCGCGGTTTGGGTCGGGTTTATTGCCCTATTTGGTATTGCAACCGATGATGGGGTTATTATGGGAACCTATTTAACACAGGTTTTCGACGAAGAAAAACCAACCACAATTCAAGGCGTTCGTACCTCTGTATTGCATGCAGGAACAAAACGTGTAAGACCAGCAATGATGACTGCTGCAGTAGCAGTTATTGCACTCTTGCCTGTACTTACCGCAACAGGTAAAGGTGCCGATGTGTTAATACCAATGGCCATTCCTACTTTTGGAGGTATGTTACTACAGGTAATGACTATGTTTGTAGTACCTGTGCTGTACAGTATGTGGAAAGAAAAAGGCTTAAAAAAACAATTAAAACAAAGTAATGCTTAAATTTAAAAAGATGACAGCGAATACTAAAACATATCTTTTCTTTAGTCTGATGTTGATGCTTACT
>CALZKX010000130.1 GCA_945788155.1 uncultured Flavobacteriaceae bacterium | reverse complement strand
TCTTGTTTTAGAATAAAAGCAGTTTATAGCAAAATCTATATTAAACTCATCTAATATTTCTCCAAAAAGGATGGATACCTGCTTTTCAATATCTATTACTCTATTTCCAGCTGCATAACCATCACTAGATAGACTAACGTCTAATAACAATAAAATTGAAAGGTCTTTTTCTTTTTTTCTATTTGATAAATAGATTTTCTCAGAAGGTGTATGTCCTGTATGTACATCTACAAACAAGTCGGTAATGGCATCAATATCAAACTCGTCGCCTTGAGGTTGGCGTCTTTGTTGCTGAAACCTATTATTAACATTGGATAATAATTTTCGTAATCCTAAAAGTGTTGAGCTGTTTTTAGAAATCGTTTCTTTGTAATAATCGACATTTGTTTTTAAAATAGATTTAGGATACACCTTGCAAAAATCGGGTTTGTAGATTCGGTTTGAATAATCCCATTCATCATATTTTAAATGAAACCCTTTGGTATCTGTTTCTGCACTTTCTGAAATGGTTGTATTCTCAATAAAATCGGCTTGATAGACCGAATGTGCAGTATCATCGACCCTAACGGTATATTTCATATTAAGGTCTTCTAATGCATTTGAATGGTCATCTAAATCGTCGTCACCATCCATATCTCGCCAATTGCCTCCAAATTCTTCGGCGGTTTCAACTTTTTCAAATTGATGTTGCAAAACTGCATCATCCAACTGTTTTTCATCTACTTCAGCAGAAATAATTTCTTCAACTGCATTCGCTTTAATAATGGTTTTTACTTCGTCGGTTTTTGTTTTTACTTTTTCTGAAAAATTTTCTAATGCATTTACAGAGTCTGCTTCTAGATTATTTTTCATCCATTTTCCGTAAATGAAACTAAAATCCTGTTTGGTAATGTCTTTTACTTGGTTTTTATAATGCTTTACAAGTGCATCATGTATTTTATTTGTAACTGGATATTCATTAAATAGCTGCTCTAGTACTTTATTTGAATTTTCAAGTGCTTTTTGTCTAGAAAGCTTTAGGTCGGTTTGATTTTCTTCTAACCAATTTAAATTTAATTGTTTTTGAACAGATAGATACAATACCCTAAAAAGGTAAAAGGAAACATTAATATCTACCTCCTTAAATTCTGAAAAGCTGCGAGGAAGGAAGAAATTGTTATTTTTATATCCTCCTTCCCTTTCAGCTTCATAAATTTCTATTGGTTTACCTGTAATTGCTCGAGCAACTAGTGTTAATCTAGATTTGATGTCGGATAAATTTACAGTATAAGAAACTTGTTTTAATTTCTCTTTCTTCTTGCGCTTAAAATAGTAAGCAAGTTTTGTAAATATATATTCATCTGGCTCAAACATAATCAGTGTTCAGTATTCAGTGGCAGTATTGAGTGTTAGCAATTTTAAATTCTAAAAACTGCCAACTGTGACTTTAAACCGCAAACTGTTGTTTCATTATATCATTAAATCGGATAAATCTTTTAACGCTGTTATCACTTCTAAATCATCACTTAAAGGCTCAACAATAGCCACATGAGCCGATAAACGTTTAGGCAAGCCACTGTGAATTAATTTGGCAGCATCTACTAATAATCGTGTTGATACAGTTTCGGTTAATCCAAGTTCGGTAAGATTTCTAATTTTAGTTGCAATGTTTACCAATTTTTTAGCAATTGAAGCATCAACTCCTGTTTCAGAAACCAAAATGTCTATTTCAATTTTTGGTTCTGGATAATCAAACGACACAGCAACAAAACGCTGTCTGGTTGATGGTTTTAGCTCTTTAAAACCACGTTGATATCCTGGATTAAATGATGCTACTAGGCAAAAATCTTCGTGTGCTTTAATGGTTTCGCCTAACTTATCGATAAACAGCTCGCGCCTATGATCGGTTAAAGAATGTATGGCTACAATTACATCTGGTCGTGCTTCGGCAACTTCATCTAAATACAAAATGGCACCTTTTTTTACTGCCGAAGTTAATGGTCCATCTAGCCAAACTGTTTCGGCTCCTTTTATAATAAAACGCCCAATTAAATCGGTTGAAGAGGTTTCTTCGTGGCAAGAAACTGTAATAAGTTCTTTATTTAGTTGATGAGCCATATACTCTATAAACCGAGATTTACCAGTTCCTGTTGGCCCTTTTAATAAAAAGGGTAATTTGTTTACATAGGTTTTTTCAAAAACCTCAACTTCTTTTCCAATTTGGTGGTAATATGGTGCTACTGTATTCAATTTATTTTTGTTTTATTGTTGTTTTGTTGAGAATAATTTTGGTTTAATGGTAAGCATTACCCATGCCCAAGAGTTGTTTTCGTCACTATCTCCGCCTCCTTTTAATACTTCCATCGATTGGGTTGCTAACATTTTAGAATAACCTACATTTAACTTAATATCTTTAGAAAATGTGTAGCCTAATACAAAATCTAATTCAGTTCCTAATTTATTATCCATTTTAGTAGAGCCATCATAAATATTTGCAGCAGCGTAGAATAAATGAGGTACAAATTTAGCTGAAAATTTATCTTTTTGATAAGATAGCGTTGCATTTATATCATTTAAACCTACAGAGCCAGCATGATTGCCAACATAAAAATA
>CALZKX010000129.1 GCA_945788155.1 uncultured Flavobacteriaceae bacterium | reverse complement strand
GGGCTCAGGAATTAGCAGCTCAAAACGATGACCTCGAATTAAAAAATCAGTTTAGCAAAATAGCAGAAGAATTAACAACTAATGAAACTACTATTGTTGACGAGTTAAATAACGTTCAAGGAACTGCTATGAATATTGATGGTTATTATGAGCCAAATGAAAATTTAGTATCACAAGCTATGAGACCAAGTAGTACTTTTAATACAATTATCAAAGCTCTATAAGAACTATTTAAAATAAAATAATTATATTTGTTTAATATTTTGTTTTAATTGTTAAACAATTTAAAAGCTCTTTAAGTTTAAAGGGCTTTTACATTACTATCAAAATTGCAAATGAAGTTATTTTATAGAAACATTCTATTCATATCTCTAACCTTACTTTCTTCGATTGTAATATCTCAAGAAAAATACACATTAAGTGGTATTATTTTGGACCAAAGCAGTAATGAAACACTTATTGGTGCAAATATTATTATTCCTTCATTGCAAACTGGTACTTCTAGTAATGAATATGGTTTTTATTCAATCACTTTAGAAAAAGGTGTTTATGAATTTCAAGTTAGTTATTTAGGTTTTAAGAGTATTTTACAAACTATAAGCCTTGATAAAGATCAAACATTAAATTTTAAATTAACCGAAGACAGTGAAAGTCTAGATGAAATAGTGATTGTGGAAGATGTTGAAAAGCTCAATATTAGAAAGCCACAAATGAGTTTAAATTCATTGTCTATAAATACCATAAAGCAGATTCCTGTCGTATTGGGTGAAGTAGATTTAATAAAGTCCATAACCTTACTTCCAGGTGTTACAACTGCAGGCGAAGGAGCTTCTGGATTCAATGTTCGTGGTGGTGCAGTAGATCAAAATTTAATTCTGTTAGATGAAGCTACAATTTTTAATTCGTCACACCTATTTGGTTTGTTCTCGGTATTTAATCCAGATGCTATAAAAGACATAAAACTCTATAAAGGTGGTATTCCAGCTAAATATGGTGGACGTGTGTCTTCCGTTTTAGATATCTACCAAAAGGAAGGAAATAGTAACGAATTTAAAATGAATGGAGGAGTTGGTTTAGTTTCTAGTAGATTATTGGCTGAAGGGCCTATTAAAAAAGAAGAAGGTTCATTTTTATTTGGAGGCCGAAGCAGTTATGCACATTTATTTTTGCCTCTCTTCGATATTGATAATATTGCTTATTTCTACGATTTAAATACTAAATTAAGCTATAAATTAAACAGCAGAAACAATATCTACCTTTCTGGGTATTTTGGTAGAGATGTATTTTCCATTTCCGATAGCTTTGAAAATGCGTATGGAAATGCAGTTATAAACTTTAGATGGAACCACTTGTATTCTGATAAATTGTTTTCCAACTTATCGCTTATTTATTCAGATTATGACTATGACTTAAAACTTAATTTTGTTGAGTTTGACTGGACATCAGGCATTAGAAACTTCAACATAAAATACGATTTCAAACATTATATCTCCAATAATTTTAAGCTTCAATACGGTTTAAACAGTATATACTATAAGTTTAATCCTGGCAATATTAAACCAACTACAGAGAGCTCAGGAATCAATCCATTTAAACTAGTTGATAAATATGCTTTTGAAAATGCCCTTTATTTAGATGCTGAACACCAAGTAACCAATAAAATTGCACTTAGTTATGGATTGCGTTTCAGTTCGTTTTTAAGATTAGGCCAAGACGAACTAAATGTTTATGACAACAATAACCCTTTAATTTTTAATCCAGAACTTAAAATTTATGAAAAAGCCAACCCAATTGATACAGAGAACTTTAAGCGAAGCGACATTATTAAATCGTTTTCAAACCTAGAACCTCGTTTAGCATTGGCATACCAGTTAAACGAACAGAGTTCTTTTAAAGCAAGCTATAATAAAATGAGCCAATATTTACATTTGCTCTCAAATACTAGCTCACCTACACCATTAGATGTTTGGACGCCAAGTGGAAAATATGTGAAACCCCAAATATTACATCAATTTGCATTAGGATATTTTAAAACAATAAACAACAATAGGTACAGTTTAGAGGTAGAAACATTTTACAAAACCATAAAAAACAGAATCGATTATATTGATGGTGCCGATTTAATTGCCAATAATGCCATAGAACAAGTCATCTTAAATGGAAAAGCTAGAGCTTATGGTCTTGAAGTCTTATTTAAAAAAAATGAAGGTGATTTACAAGGTTGGATAGCTTACACATTATCAAAATCTGAACAACAAACAAAAGGTAGAACTGCACAAGAAATAGGTATTAATAATGGTTTATGGTACAATACACCTTATGATAAAACTCACGATATATCAATAACTGCTTCCTACAAATTATCTAACAAATGGAGTTTTAATTCTAATTTTTTGTTTCAAACAGGTTTACCAGCCACATTCCCAAATGGACAATATGAGTATAATGGCATTTCTATCCCAATTTATGAGGCGAGAAATTCCAGCAGGATTCCAACATATCACAGATTGGATGTATCTGCAAAATATTCGCCTAAAAG
>CALZKX010000128.1 GCA_945788155.1 uncultured Flavobacteriaceae bacterium | reverse complement strand
GCATTTAAGTTTTAATAAATAACGTGAGTTCGATATAGCTAAAAGTATAGGCAATATATATTTACTTGAATGTTAGTATGATATGTGTTTATTTATTGTAAACACCCTCCTTGCTCCTCCCTCAAGGGAGGAATTCCCAAAGATGACATTGTCCCCTTGAGGATTATCGAGATAAAAGTGACAGCTTTTGTTGAAGATACAGAGCGAAGCTCATTAGGGGTGTTTTTATTTCAATCAGCTTATAGTCAATGACTTTTATATCGAACTCACGTTATTTATTAAAACTTAAATGCAAGAATCCTATCAGGTTTCCTCAAACCTCGCTCTCAACATTTCTTTCCAAAAAACATCTTGTTGTTATAAAATTATATTGCATAGAACACACTCTTCATAAACAACAACGTCACTTTAATCATCACATTTTATAAAAAGTAATATAATTTAAGATAAAAAGATCTTAAAATGACTTTTGTCATGTTTTAAAATTTATTCCTAGCATACTTTTGAAAAAAAGATAAGCTAATCTTTTTTATAAACTAACAAAAACCAATTAATATGTTATCTAAAAAACAAGCAAGAGCTTTCTTTCTGGGTGGAACATTGGTTACGTTTTTAGTATTTATTGGATTAACTGTGTATTCTTTATCAAAATCACAAGACCAGTCTAATAGCGAAAACATAACTGAATCTGTTGTTCGAGGAAAAAAAATCTGGGAAGAAAACAATTGTATGGGATGCCATACAATATTAGGAGAAGGAGCTTATTATGCTCCAGAATTAACTAAGGTTATAGACAGGCTTAACCTAAAGTACGATGGACAAGGAGAAGACATAATTAAAAGCATTTTAATGTCTCAAGTGCCATGGCAGCCAAATGGCAGAAAAATGGTAGCCTATAGTATGACAGAACAAGAGGCAGAAGATATGATTGCCTTTTTTGAATGGATAGGTGGAATAGACCTCAATGGCTTCGATAGAATTGTATCACCACTAGCAAAAGATAAAATAAGTAACTAAACTAACCACTCATGAAATATAAATCACAAAAAGTAGCCTATTGGTTTTTTGCCCTTTCAATGTTATTGCTTGTATTGCAAATAACATATGGTTTTATAATGGGTTTTGCCAGAGTAGGATTTGACAATTTACACGAAATAATCCCTTTTAACACAGCGAGAGCAGTACATACTAATTTATTGGTAGTTTGGCTTTTGTCTGGGTTTATGGGAGCAGCGTATTATATTATTCCAGAAGAAGCTCAACGCGAATTAGTAAGCGTAAAATGGGCTTATGTACAATTAATAAGTTTGGCAGTTGTAGGTGTTGTAGCTATAGTTGGATACCATTTTAACTATTGGGAAGGTAGAAAATTTTTAGAAATCCCAAGACCTTTGGACTTCTTGGTTGTAGCAAATGTTCTTTTGTTTTTAGGACTCATTCTTACAACATTATTTAAAGGAAAACGAAAAACAACCACAGCATTAGTTCTTTCAATGGGGCTATTGTTTGCAGCATTGTTATACTTACCTGGAATGTTACCATTTGATAGTCAAGTAACCGATTCATTTTTTAGATGGTGGGTAGTTCATTTATGGGTTGAAGGTGTTTGGGAGTTAATTATGGGAGGTATTTTATCATTCCTATTAATAAAACTTACAGGAGTAGATAGAGAAGTTATAGAAAAATGGCTATATGTAATTGTTGGTTTAACCTTCTTATCTGGAGTGTTAGGTACAGGACATCACTACTATTACATTGGTGTAAATAAAATTTGGTTAATCGTTGGTGGTATATTCTCAGCTCTTGAGCCTTTAGCGTTCTTAGCTATGGCATTATTTGCAGTTAATATGTATCGAAAAGGCGAGAAAAAACACCCAAATAAATTAGCACTTTATTGGACCTTAGGAGCAGCTATAGTATCCTTTGTAGGAGCTGGTCTATTAGGTTTTGCTCACACACTACCACAAACAAATTTATATACTCATGGCACACTTGTAACAGCAATGCATGGTCACTTGGCGTTTTGGGGAGCTTATGGTATGATTGTTTTAGCAATAATAAGTTATGCCTTACCAAATTTAACTGGAAGAAAACTATACCAAAGTACGCGTGGTCGTGCAGCCTTTTGGTTATCTAATATTGGTATGATTGGTATGACAGTAGCCTTTGGTGTAGCTGGTGTAGCACAAGTGTATTTAGAAAGAAAATTTGGAATGGATTTTATGCAAGTGCAAGGAGAAATTGGCATCCATTTCGTAGTACTAATCCTTTGTGCTATAATCTTTACAACAGGAATAGTACTATATATCATAGATTTTTATAAGCATGGAAAACCAAATGATGAGGCTTTAGAACAAGCAATCGATTAAATAAAACAAATCAAATATAAAATGAAGAATTTAAAATTATTAGCAATCGCTATTATTACTTTAACATTTAGTTGTAAAAGTGATAAAAAAGGAGAATCAGATTATTCAGTAACCAAAAGTGACTCTGAAGATATAGCAGCAGTGAGGGTTTCTGATGAAGAAATGAAAAGAGGTAGTGAAATCTATTTCGATAGATGTGCAGGTTGCCATGGTTCTAGTAGATTAGGTGCAACTGGAACCCATTTATTGCCTGTTAGACCTGAAGGAAGTGATAAACCTGGTACCTTAGAGTTTGGTACAGAAGGGTTAAAGGCATTTATAGAAAACGGTACTCCAGGAGGTATGCCAGAATGGAAAGGAATAATGACAGACCAAGAAATTGAGTTAATGACACGTTTCTTACAAGTTGATCCACCAGAAATTCCAGAATATGGAATGAATGAAATTACCGAAAGTTGGAATTTAATTGTTCCAGTAGTAGATAGACCAACTAAACCAGAACATAATAGAAATATAGATAATTACTTTGGTGTAATTATGAGAGATGCTGGTAAAGTAGCAATTATTGATGGTGATACTAAAGAGAAACTAGCTGTTTTAAAAACAGGATTTGCAGTACATATTTTACGTACATCAGCCTCAGGTAGATATATTTATTCGGTAGGTAGAGATGGTAGAATTACAATGATTGATACCTATACAAAAACACCTACAATTGTAGCTGAAGTAAAAGGAGGTTTTGATGCACGTTCTGTTGAAGTTTCTAAATACAAAGGTTATGAAGATAAATACTTAGTATTTGGTGGCTATAGCCCAAGTCATATTGCAATTTTAGACGCACAAACTTTAAAGCCTTTAAGTGTTACACCAACTTCTGGAAATGCAGCCGATGGAGATAAAGAATTTATAGAAGAAGCACGTGTAGCTTCAATAGTTGCATCACATACAGACCCAGTTTGGATTTGTAATGTAAAGGAAACAGGAATGGTTTGGATTGTAGATTATACAGACCCTAAAAATCCTGATATTACACAAATTCCTTCGGCTAGATTCTTACATGATGGTGGTTGGGATTCTACAGGAAAATATTTCCTAGTTGCAGCAAATGCAAGTAATAAAATTGTAGTTATCGATGTACCAAATAAAAAATTGGTTAAAATTATTGAAACTGGTATTAAACCGCATCCAGGACGTGGAACAAATATTAAAAATGATTTAGGTAACCTTTGGGTAACATCTCATCTTGGAGAAAATAAATTATCTTTTATAAAAACAAATCCTGGCGAAGGCCAATGGACAGTTGTAAAAGAGGTTAAAGCTACAGGAAATGGTGGAGGTGCATTATTTGTAAAATCTCATCCAAAATCTAAACACCTTTGGGTAGATAGAACTTTAAACCCGAATGCCGAACTAAATTCTGTGGTAGATGTATTTGATACAAATACATTAGAGTTAAAAGCAACACTTCCAGCTCCAGAAGGCGTAGATGGAAGAGCTGTTCATATGGAATACAATAAAGCAGGTAATGAAGTTTGGGTATCTTACTTTATGGGACAAAAGAGTGCCATTGTTATTTATAACGATAAAACTCTAAAAGTAAAGCAAATTATCCAAGGCGACTGGGTTGAAAATCCAACAGGAAAATTCAACGTTTACAATACAACAAACGATATTTATTAAACCAAGTTTTAATCATTCGGTAGTTTTTTTAACTACCGAATGATGTTTAAAACACTAATTATGAAGAATTATTTTTATTCTTTAGGCTTGTTATTGCTTATAGGTAATCCACTTATAGCACAAAATAAACCTATAGATTCGACTAAAGTTGAAAAACTTGATGAAATTGTAATTACAGCACAATTTGCACCAACTACCGAAAAAAACGCTATATATAAAGTTAAAGTTATCAACTTAGAAACCATTCAAGCTAAAGCAGCAACAAATCTTACAGACGTTTTAAGGAACGAGTTAAATGTAGATTTATCTTTTAACTCTGCCTTTGGAGCTGGTATTGAATTAAATGGAATTTCAAAAGAAAATATAAAAATTTTAGTTGACGGTGTTCCGTTAATTGGACGTGTAAATGGTGTTTTAAACCTTAATCAAATAAATATTGATAATGTAGAACGTATTGAAATTGTTGAAGGCCCTGTTTCGGTTTTTTATGGAACCGATGCCATGGGTGGAACCATTAATTTCATTACAAAAAAAGAACAATCTAAACCAATTATTGGTAGTATAATGGCGTATTATGAAAATGCTGAAGCCGAAAATATAGAAGCGTCAATTGGTCATAAATTTGGAAAAAATCTAATTCGAGCTGAAGCTGGTTATTATGACTTTAATGGTGTAAATACAGATGATGATTTTACTAGAACACAAAATTGGCCTAAAAAAAATCAATACCACGCAAACGCAAAATATATAAGAGAGCTAGGTGATTTTAAATTAATGTTTTCTAGTAATTTTTCTGAAGAAGAAGTTAACACCTTAGGGGAAGTGAGCTCTAGAAGCGGTACAGCTACAGACATAGATTACACAACAAAACGTTGGGATAACTCGCTAAATTTTCAAGGAAAATTAAAAAACAAAAATTATTTAGACATAACGCTCTCCTATTTAGATTACGACAGACACGACACCTCTTTTATATATGATCCAGATACAAATACTTCAGAATTAATTGAAAATAATCCTAATGAAAACGCAAACTATTTCAATACGTTTTTTTCAAAAGCACAATATGCAAACACGAATATAGATAATAAATTAAACTATGTATTAGGATTTGAATTTGAAGCCGACTATGCAGAAGGAAATAGAATTTTAGATGAAAAGAAAGACGTTAGTAACACATCGTTTTTTGGTAGTATTAACTACAAAATAACCGATGCACTCGAAATTCAACCAGCATTACGCTATACATATAATAGCACTTTTAATAACCTTCTATCGCCAGCATTAAACGTAAAATATAAGTTTAATAACCAAAACGTTTTACGCTTTGCCTATGGAAATGGCTATAGAGCACCAAGTTTAAAAGAATTGTATCTAGACTGGGAGCCAACCTATGGACCATTTACATATACATTTTCAGGAAATGAAAACCTAGAAGTAGAATCGTCACATAATTTTAATTTATACTATACATATACGCAACAATTTAGTAATACGAGTTCTTTGCAAATAGAACCATCATTTATTTACAATGAAATAAAAAATCTAATTGGTTTAAGTGAGCTAGTAAATTTTGAAAGGCATTACATTAACCTAAATAAAACCAAGTCTTTAAATGCCTCGGTTGATGTTAAATATAAAGCTACCGATTATTTAAACTTTAATTTTGGTTTTTCATATTTAGGGCGATATCTTGAATATACAGATACTTTTAATTCAGATAAATTTTTATACACACCTTACGTAAATGTTTCAATATCATATACTTACAAACCTTTAGATTTAAGGTTTAATGCATTTTATAAATACTCCGGAAAACGTAAAGGGCATTATGTAGAAAATGAAAATGGAGTAGATACATTAAAAGAATCAACAAGAGAAGATTTTAACAATTTAGATGTATCGTTGGCAAAAACATTTCTTCAAAATAAATTATCAATTTCAATAGGCGGAAAAAATTTATTTAACGTAACAGATGTCGATACGTATAATCAAATAGGCTCTGCTCACGAAAGAGATATACAATTTTGGGGAGCCACTTATTATTTGCAAACTAGATTTAATTTTTAAAGACTATAAAAATGAATATTAACGAAAATAATACAGTAGCAGAAATAGTAGTAAAAAACATTAAAGCTGCACATATATTTAAAAAATACGGTATCGACTTTTGCTGTGGAGGTGGTATTACAGTAGAAAAAGCTTGCGAAAAAAACCAAGCAAACTACAATAATATTAAAGCCGAAATTGAAGCTTTAGATAGCACCACAGAAAAACGGTATAATTACGATAAATGGGAATTAAATTTTCTAATAGACCATATAATAAACATTCATCATACTTATGTTCAAGAGAATATTCCATTATTACTACAATATGCAAATAAAGTAGCAAAAGTACATGGTCATCATTACTCAGAATTACTTGAAATAAATACATTAGTTAACAATGTTGTAAAAGAGTTATCTGCTCATTTAAAGAAAGAGGAGCTAATTTTATTTCCCTACATAAAAAAGTTAGTAAGTGCTTTAAAAGATGGAACCGAAATAGAAAGACCACATTTTGGCACTTTAGAAAATCCAATTAAAATGATGCATGAAGAGCACGATTATGCTGGCAATGTATTTAAAAGAATTGCGCTATTAACCAATAATTACAGTACACCAGATGGAGCTTGTAATACCTTTAGAGCATTGTATTCTAAACTAGAAGAATTTGAGCAAGATTTGCATCAACATATACATCTAGAGAACAATATATTATTCCCAAAAGCAATAACATTAAAAAAACAAATTTCAAACGCAATATAGTCATGAAAAAAATAATTTTACTAATAGCTACAGTAATACTTTGTTTGCCAACAGTAATGGCACAACAATTTGATATTTCGGCCGAATTAAGACCACGCTATGAAAACAAAAACGGTTATTCTACATTATTGGAAACCGATGCTAATGGTTCTAACTTTATATCTCAAAGAACAAGACTTAATTTCGATTTTAAACAAGACAACTTAATATTTAAAGTAACCATGCAAAACATTAGGGTTTGGGGTGATGTTGGCACTTTATCAAGCGATGATAAAGCCACTGCACTACATGAAGCTTGGGGTGAAGCATTATTTGGAAACGGAATATCATTAAAACTTGGTCGTCAAGAAATTGTGTACGATGATCATAGAATATTTGGTGATGTAGGTTGGGCTCAACAAGCACGAAGCCACGATGCACTTTTATTTAAATACATACCTAATGCAAATAATAGATTAGACGTAGGTTTTGCCTTAAATGCCGATACACAAAGTAACATAGATAATTTATATAGTAATGCCGCTGGTTATAAAGCCTTCCAGTATGCATGGTACCATGGTACTTTTTCTAATTTAGGTTTAAGCTTGTTGGTTTTAAACACAGGTATAGAATACTTAGATATTAATACCAATCAAACCGTAGATTATATGCAAACTATAGGTTCTCGATTAACGTATAAGTTCAATAAATTTAATGTAGATGCTGCTGTGTATTTGCAAACAGGAACATCTGCTAATAACGATGTTGGTGCTTCATATTTTTCTGGGAATATAGCCTATAAAGTAACTAGTAATGTATCGCTTGGTTTAGGTTACGAATATTTGTCCGGAAAAGATCAAGATGATGTGAGTACAGATATAAAATCGTTTATGCCTTTATTTGGTACTAACCACAAATTTAATGGTTGGATGGATTATTTTTATGTTGGCAATCATGCTGGCTCTGTAGGTTTAAATGATATAAATGCAACGCTATCTTATCAAAAAGATAAATTTTCAGCTAAATTTGTACCTCATTTATTCTACGCTGCTGCAAATATTT
>CALZKX010000127.1 GCA_945788155.1 uncultured Flavobacteriaceae bacterium | reverse complement strand
ATCAACCTACTCAAGCAGAAAGCCTATTATGGAATGTATTAAGTGCAAAAAAAATAGATGGTTACAAATTTAGAAGACAGCATATAGTTGGAAGTTATATTGCAGATTTTATTTGTTTGAAGAAAGGTCTAATTGTGGAAATTGATGGGCTTATCCATCAACTACCAGAAAATAAAGCTACAGATGAAGATCGCACTAAATGGTTAAATGAGCAAGGTTACAATGTTGTCAGGTTTACCAATGATGAGGTGTTGTCAAATCTTGATGATGTGCTATTAAGATTAAGAGAAGCATTAAAAGTTTCCCCTTTGGGGACGGAAGGGGCTAGATATGCAGGCAAGATTCTCATGGCAACTGTGAAAGGTGATGTACATGATATTGGAAAAAATATTGTGAGCGTGGTGTTAGGTTGTAATAACTATGAAATAGTCGATTTAGGAGTCATGGTGTCACCAGAAAAAATTATTAAAACTGCTATCGATGAAAACGTAGATATAATTGGTTTAAGTGGTTTGATAACACCTTCGTTGGATGAAATGACATTAGTATCGAAAGAAATGGAAAAGAAAAATTTAAACATTCCATTAATCATTGGAGGCGCAACAACATCTAGAGCTCATACTTCTGTTAAAATTGCTCCAAATTACAGCAACACTGTGGTTCATATTAACGATGCTTCAAGGGCTGTAACTGTGGTTGGAAACTTACTTCAAAAAGACAATAAAGTATTTAAAGAACAAATAAGGGAAGAGTACGACAAATTCCGTGAGCAGTTCTTAAAAAGAGGGAAGAAGAAAGAGTTTTTATCAATTAAAGAAGCACGACAAAACAAATTTAAAATTGATTGGAATGCTACCAAAATAGTGAAACCAAAACAACTTGGAGTTCAAGTAGTAGATGATTTTGACATTCGAAAATTAGAAGATTATATCGATTGGAGTCCGTTTTTTAGAAGTTGGGATTTGCATGGTAAATACCCAAATATTTTAACTGATGAGATTGTTGCTAAACAAGCATCAGAGCTATTTAGTGACGCTCAAAAGTTGTTGCAACGAATCTTTGATGAAAAGCTGTTGAAAGCTAAAGCTGTTTTTGGATTGTTTCCAGCAAACACAGTAAATGATGATGATATTTTAATTCAGGAATCAGGAATCAGTAATCAGGATTGTAAATTCCTAACCCTTCGTCAACAATCCAAAAAAGCAGAAGGCAAACCAAACATTGCTTTGGCCGATTTTATTGCTCCAAAAGAAACAGGAATTCAAGATTATATTGGTGCATTTTGTGTGTCCACAGGATTTGGAACACAAGAACTAGCACAGCAGTTTGAAGAAGCACATGACGATTATAATGCTATTATGATAAAAGCATTAGCAGATAGATTGGCCGAAGCTTTTGCAGAATATTTACACAAAGAAGTGAGAACCAACTATTGGAGTTATGCTTCAAATGAAAACCTGACTAATGAAGAGCTAATTAAGGAAACCTATAAAGGTATTCGTCCAGCTCCAGGTTATCCAGCCTGTCCAGATCATTTAGAAAAGAAAACCATTTGGCAGCTTTTAAACGTATATGAATCCATTGGAGTAAAACTTACCGAAAGTTTGGCCATGTGGCCTGCAGCAAGTGTAAGTGGTTACTATTTTGGAAATCAAGAAGCAAGATATTTCGGACTAGGAAAAATAACATTAGATCAAGTAAAGGATTACGCAAAACGTAGAGAAGTTTCTTTGGATGAAGCACTAAAATGGTTAAATCCTAACATAGCAGAAACTTAACAATTTGTTTGAAATTACCTAATCAAATAAATAATTGAAAGTGTAATCTTGCTTAGGATTTAAAAAAAAAAGAAATGAAAAAGTATCGATTAGAGTTAAGGTTTGTATTACAAATAGTACTGTTGGCAACATTTGCGTTACTAACAGCATATTTAATATCATTATAATTAGAAAAAAGCCCTCCTTTGGAGGATTTAGGAGACCTATGAAAGTAACCCAACACATAAAAAAAGCCAACGGAAACACCCAGTTTTCATTCGAGATTTTACCACCTTTAAAAGGACAACACATTCAATCAATATTCGATAATATTGATCCTTTAATGGAGTTTAAACCACCTTTTATTGATGTGACTTATCATCGAGAAGAGTATGTTTATAAAGAACTGGAAAATGGCTTGCTTAAAAAACAAGTGGTAAAAAAGCGTCCTGGAACGGTTGGTATTTGTGCTGCCATTCAAAATAAATATGGAGTAGATGCCATACCACATATTTTATGTGGTGGATTCACTAAAGAGGATACCGAAAACTTTTTAATCGACTTGGATTTTTTGGGCATTCAAAATGTGATGGCATTGCGTGGCGATGCTGTAAAAAGTGAAACCTATTTTAAACCAGAGCGAGAAGGTCACGCTTATGCAAGCGAGCTGGTAGCCCAAATTAATGAATTGAATCAAGGGAATTATTTAGATGAAGAACTGCTCAATTCATCTGAAACTAACTTTTGCATTGGTGTGGCTGCTTATCCAGAAAAACACATGGAAGCTCCAAGTTTGGATAGCGATATTCATTTCTTGAAAAAGAAAATTAAAAATGGTGCAGAGTACATCGTGACTCAAATGTTTTTTGACAACCAGAAGTACTTTGATTTCGTAGAAAAATGTAGAAAAGCGGATATTAAGGTGCCTATTATTCCTGGATTAAAACCTATTGCTACAAAAAAACAACTCAATTTAATTCCGCATCGTTTTCATGTCGATTTGCCTGAAGATTTAATTATTGAAGTTGTAAAATGCAAAGATAATGGACAGGTAAAGCAAGTTGGAATTGAATGGTGTGTAAAACAATCCAAAGAACTAAAAAAAGCTGGAATTCCTGTGTTACATTATTATTCTATGGGAAAAAGTGACAATATAAAAACCATAGCCTCTCAAGTGTTTTAAGGTTGTATTATTTGTCTATATTTACCAACAATTATGAAAAGATTTTTGTTTTTAATATTTGTTGGTTTTCAATTTCTCTGTTCTTCACAGGAACAAAAATCACCGACTTTTTCGAGTATCGATATCAATTATTTCATTGGAAATATTGCCTTACATAACAATAGTATTCTTCATTTAATTACTGGACATCCAGAAGGCGTTATTGTAAGCTGGAACAAAAAAACATTTGGGTTAAATACTTGGGAGCAACGTTATAATTACCCTGATTATGGTGTCTCGTTTAGTTATCAAAACTTAAAAAATGAAGTACTCGGTAATAATTACGCACTTTATGGGCATTATAATTTCTATTTCTTTAATCGGAATTTAATGGTCCGCATAGGTCAAGGCTTGGCTTTTACAACAAATCCTTATGATAAAGAAACCAACTACAAAAACATAGCATTTGGCACTAAATTAATGAGCAGTACCTATATGATGATTAACTATAAAAAAGAGCGTGTTATTGATAATATTGGATTTCAAGCTGGCTTATCGCTCATTCACTATTCCAATGCGAATGTAAAAGCACCAAATACAAGTATCAATTCATTGACCATTAGTGCTGGAATGACTTATAATTTTGATGATGAAGATATAGAATACCAATATAATTTAAGTGATGATGCTAGGTTCGCACAGCCCATAAAATATAATGTTGTGTTTAGAAGCGGTGTCAGCGAAAGTGATGTGGTTGGCAGTGGTCAATTTCCGTTTTATATTGTATCAGCTTATGCAGATAAACGCTTGAACAGAAAAAGTGCCATTCAATTTGGAGTCGATGCGTTTTTCTCTAATTTTTTAAAAGAATTGATTTACTATGAATCTGTGTCGTTTCCAAATAGGGATATTGATCCAAATACAGATTATAAACGTTTAGGTGTTTTTGTTGGTCACGAGTTGTTTATCAATAAATTATCAATAGTAACACAACTAGGTTTTTATGCTTATTATCCTTACGATTTTGAAGGAAGATTGTATCAGCGTATTGGATTTAAACGCTATTTTGGAGACAAATGGTTTGGTGCAGTGACCCTAAAATCGCACGCTGCAAAAGCAGAAGCTGTTGAAATAGGAATTGGCATACGTTTGTAAACATTTGTAATCACGCAGATGTCACCTTGAGCGCAGTCGAAAGGTTGTGTAAAATGACAAAATAATTTAATAATCCTTCCCTTTTTAAGGGTAAGTGTCCGAAGAACGGATGGGTTAAAAGATTTTCGTTTTCACGGAAAATAAAGATGAAAAAAATAATATACATACTAAGTTTAATGCTCATTGTTGCTTGCAACAGCGAAGACGCTTTAGATTGTTTTCAAACAGAAGGCAACATCGTGCAACAAGAAGTTGTAGTGAGCTCTTTTGATAAAATTGTGGTGAATCGTGACATAGAACTCATTGTAAAAGAAGGTTCGGATTATAAAGTCATTATTGAAACAGGAGAAAACTTACTTAACGATGTTCTTGCTACAGTTGTTGATAATGAGTTGCAACTATCAGATTATAATTCATGCAATTATGTAAGGGATTATGGTATAACTAAAGTGTATGTAATAGCTCCTAATATAACACGTATTAGAAATTCATCACAGTACGAGGTGTCGTCCGATGGCGTATTGACCTTTCCCGAATTGAGTCTGATTTCCGAAGACTTTAATGCTCCTGGAAGCTTTACAGTTGGCGATTTTAGATTGCAAATAAATAATGATAAGTTAAGAGTAGTATCCAACAATATTTCATCATTTTACATGTCTGGAACTGCCAATAGTTTATTTGTTGGTTTTTATGCAGGTGCTGGACGTTTTGAAGGTGAAAACCTCATTGCTCAAAATGTGGATGTGTTTCATAGAGGTAGTAACGATATGATTGTAAATCCGCAAATATCACTTACTGGTGAATTACGTGGCACTGGAAATTTAATTGCAGTGAATGAACCACCAACCGTTGACGTGGAACAGTTTTATACTGGAGAATTGATTTTTAATTAACAGAAAACAAGCTCTCAGCGAATCTCTTTGTAACTCCGTGAATCTCTGTGAAACAATTATAAGGTAAGATATTAACTCGTCAACTCCCTAAACAAACTCTCCAAACTCGCATTTTTCTGATTCAATTGCAAGATTTTCAATTGGTTGTCGTGTGCAAAATCAAACACATGAGAGCGCATATCTTCTGTAGAATTAAAGGTAATTTCATATACAAAATCATGTGTGTTTACAACACTTTTCACTTTTGGTAAGTTTTTCAAAAAGGCATCTTCTACTCTGTAATCAAACTCTACGACTACGATTTGGTCTTTGCCCTCTCTCAATGCTTGGAGTTTCTTGTCAGCAACAATTTCGCCTTTATTAATAATAATCACTCGATCACACATGGCTTCAACTTCCTGCATAATATGTGTCGATAAAAACACGGTTTTTTCCTTCCCAATGGTTTTAATTAGATTTCTAATATCTACCAACTGGTTAGGATCCAATCCTGTGGTTGGTTCGTCAAGAATCAACACATCAGGATCATGCAGTAATACACAAGCTAAACCCACACGCTGTCTGTAACCTTTAGAGAGTTGCCCAATGGTTTTATGTGCTTCAGGTGTTAATCCAGTGAGTTCAATAATTTCCTCAATTCGAGATTTCTTAACCTTATAAATTTGTGCATTAAAAAACAAATATTCCTTTACATACATGTCCAAATACAACGGATTATGCTCTGGTAAATACCCAACACTTTGCTGAACCTCTTTGCTGTTATCGTTTACATCAAAGCCGTTCACTTCAGCCTGACCTTCAGTAGCACTTAAATAAGTGGTCAATATTTTCATCATCGTTGATTTTCCAGCGCCATTTGGACCTAAAAAACCAACAACTTGGGGTTTATCCACTTTAAAAGACACATTGTTTAGTGCTTTCTGGTTTCCATAAACTTTTGTGAGTTGTTTTACCTTTATAGACATGCAAAAATTAATTTAAATAATTCTCCGATGGCTCTGCCTCGGAGTTTCTAAATTTACCTCTCCTTGGGAGAGGTCAGAACTGTCAAAAAATGACAGTTTTGGGTGTGGCAAATACAAAATTTTAGCCTTTGATATACAAATACAAAATGAAATCACCGAAAAAACCCTATATCATTACCATGATAATCTATTCCAAGAAATTTTGTATTCAAAAATAAACATTAATTGATTTATACCACATTTTACTGCGAAATCTTTAATTATTTACATAAAACCTTAAAAATAAGGTCTTAGTATTTTGATTTGTAAAAATATTATTTACATTAGCCACTTCAATAGTTATGAATAGAACAACTTATACATATTACAACTGGTTTTATTTCTTTTTTAGCAGAAGAAACGAGATGATGTATGTATAATTTATAATATAAATTT
>CALZKX010000126.1 GCA_945788155.1 uncultured Flavobacteriaceae bacterium | reverse complement strand
CTGGAACCATTACAGCATTTGCAGGACCTATTGCATTTATTGGTTTAGCAATTCCGCATATTACTAGGCAAGTATTTAATACATCAAATCATAAAGTATTGATTCCTGCTGTTATATTATTTGGTGCAATTGTTTTGTTAATTTGTGATAGCGTCGCACAATTACCAACAAGCGATTATACACTGCCAATCAATGCTATAACCTCTATAATTGGTGCGCCAATAGTTATTTGGTTATTAGTACGAAAACGTAAAATGGTGTTTTAATATGGCGAAAAAGAATTTAAATACCATCCTTAAAACCAACAACCTTTCAATTGGTTACCAAACCAAGAAAGCAAAAACTATTATCGCTTCCAACATCAATATAGAACTACATTCTGGCGAATTGATTGGATTGGTTGGTGCCAATGGTATTGGCAAATCCACGTTGCTTCGCACACTTACCAATGTACAATCCTCTTTAAGTGGTACCATACTGGTTGACAACAAACCACTGGAACAGTATGGCAACTTAGAACTCGCAAAAGTGTTGAGCTTGGTCTTAACCGAATCGGTAGTTTCAAAAAATTTATCTGTTTTTGAATTAGTTGCTTTGGGTCGTCAACCCTATACAAATTGGGTTGGTAGCCTTATAGAATTTGATATTGACATCGTCAACAAAGCTTTAGCAGAAACAAATTTAAATGCTATAAAACATAAAAAATGTTACGAACTAAGTGATGGTCAATTACAAAAAGTGATGATAGCACGAGCATTGGCACAAGACACCCATTTAATTATCCTTGATGAGCCAACAACGCATTTAGACATGTATCATAAAGCCTATATATTAAGATTGCTACAAAAGTTAGCCAAGGACACCAATAAGACCATTCTATTTTCATCTCACGAAATAGATTTAGCCATCCAATTATGTGATAAGCTCATAGTAATGACCGAAAGCACAGTGGTTTTAGATACACCAAATAAGCTTATGGAAAGTGGCACTTTTGAAACATTATTCCCCAAAGAATTTATAGTCTTTGATAAAGTCTCGCAATCTTTTAAAATTAATAAGTAAGTCATTTATTGCTTTGTGGGATATGACTATAAACGTATATTTGAATAAGAATCCTTTTTAAATGAACGACAATCTTATCTTTATTTTTCTCATCCTTTTTTCAGCAGCAATTGGAGCTTATTTAGGTATGCTTTTTACTAAATTAAAAAGCAAAGGTGAGCAAAGCACCATAAAAGAACGTCAAAACCAAATGAGTTTAACCATTGACGAGCTTAAGCAAAACCAAAATAAAATTGAAGGCGAGCGCGAAGAAATAAGGCGAAAAAAAGACTTTTTAAATTCAGAATTAATCAAAAAAAACACAGAATACAAAAACCTTCAAGAGCAAAACCTTAAGCGTGATGAAGAATTAGCCAAACAGCAGGAGCAGCTTCGTAAAGATTTTGAGTTAATGGCTTCAAAAATTTTAGATGAAAAATCAGAGAAATTTACCCTTCAAAATAAGGAAAATATCAAACAGATATTAACTCCGCTTCAAGAAAAAATTCAAGTTTTTGAAAAAAAGGTTGAGGACACCCAAAAGGAAAGTATTTCGATGCATTCTGCTTTAAAAGAGCAATTATTAGGTTTAAAAGATTTGAACCAACAAATGACCAAAGAAGCTACAAACCTAACTAGAGCACTAAAAGGCGATAGTAAAATGCAAGGAAATTGGGGCGAATTGGTATTGGAGCGTGTATTGGAAAAATCTGGTCTTGAAAAAGACAGAGAGTATTTTGTACAGCAAAGTTTTTCAACCGCTGAAGGTTCAAGAGTACTTCCTGATGTGGTATTACATTTACCTGATAATAAAAAAATGATTATTGACTCGAAAGTCTCTTTAACCGATTACGAACGTTATGTCAATGCGGACGAAGATGATAGACCTCAATTTTTAAAAGCGCACGTCAATTCCATAAGAAAGCATGTGGACCAATTATCTGATAAAAAATATGAAGATTTATACGATATTGAATCTCCAGATTTTGTACTTATGTTTATTCCTATTGAACCAGCATTTGCCATAGCCATTAACGACGATAATTCCTTATACAACAAGGCTTTTGAAAAGAATATTGTTATTGTTACACCTTCTACTCTTTTGGCTACGTTGCGCACAATTGACACGATGTGGAACAATGAAAAACAGCAACGCAATGCCATTGAAATTGCACGACAAGCTGGAGCACTGTACGATAAATTTCAAGGTTTGGTAAGTGATTTAACAGGTGTGGGCAAAAAAATTGACGATGCAAAAAAAGATTACTCATCAGCAATGAACAAGTTAGTTGAAGGCAGAGGTAACCTTATTACAAGTGTCGAAAAGCTTAAAAAACTAGGAGCTAAAGCAAAGAAATCGCTTCCAGAAGCTATTATAAAACGTGCTGAAGACATAGATTAATAATTTTATTAATTCCTCTAAAAAGGAATATATTTGTTTATTCCATTAAAAAGGAATATATTTGTTTATTCCGTTAAAAAGGAATGTTAAACCAATTAAATTATTATGACTAGTGTCATCACTGGAGATATTGTTAAATCTAAAACTCAGAGCAATCCTGAAATTTGGATAGAAGTGCTCAAAAAAGGGTTATCAACCTTAAATAACGATAACACTTTTTGGGAAATATATCGTGGCGACAGTTTTCAAATTGAAATACCTAATACTAATAATAGTTTTATAAATGCTGTATATCTAAAAGCTTGCGTAAAAATGATAAAAAATCTTGATGTAAGACTTGCTATAGGTATTGGCAACAAAACATACCAAGGTAAAAAGGTAAGCGAATCAAACGGAGAAGCCTTTGTCTTTTCGGGAGAAACCTTAGAAACTTTAAAAAGAGACAAACAAAATTTACGTTTAAAAACAAAGAATCCTATGTTAGATGAAGAACTTAATCTTTATTTTAAGCTAGCCTTAACCTTTATGGATAATTGGACAGTAAACTCAGCTGAGATCGTAAAACTAAGCATAGAAAACCCCAATGCTCTACAGCAGGAGCTTGCAACCATCCTAGGAATAAAACAAGATGCTATTAGCAAACGCCAAAAACGTGCTGGCTTAGAGCATATTTTAGAGCTAGACAAAATGTTCAAATATAAAATTAGCCAATTATGATGCTCCTAATCAAACTTTTATTGGCGCATATTATAGGCGATTTTTTTCTTCAACCGGAAAAATGGGTTAAAGAAAAGGAAGCTAAAAAACTAAAATCTCCAAAGTTATACCTTCATATAGCCATTCATTTTGCATTGTTATTTATTATACTTTGGGATTTATCGCTTTGGCCTGTAATTATAATTGTTGGCT
>CALZKX010000125.1 GCA_945788155.1 uncultured Flavobacteriaceae bacterium | reverse complement strand
TTAATACTTGTTCAGGCGAACCACCTAAAACTTCACAAAGCGCTCCAGCTGCCATAGCTGCAGAAACTCCAATTTCTGCCTGACAGCCTCCCATTGCAGCACTTATGGTTGCACCTTTTTTAAAGATACTTCCAATTTCTCCAGCAACTAATAAAAACTGTTTGATGTCTTTATAATCTGTTTCATGGTTTTCAATAACCAAATAATACATTAAAACAGCAGGAATAACTCCAGCACTTCCGTTAGTAGGAGCAGTGACAACACGTCCTAATGATGCATTTACCTCATTAACGCTTAAAGCAAAACAGCTAACCCATTTTAAAATCTGCCTAAATTTAACCTCTGTTTTTCTAATCGCTTCTAACCATTCCTGTGGTGTAGTGTATGTATAGTCACCAATTAGTTTATGGTGCATGTCATAAGCACGTCTTCGTACATTAAGGCCTCCAGGTAAATTCCCTTCGGTGTGACAACCAATGTACATGCATTCTAGCATGGTATTCCAGATACGTTTCATTTCAAAATCAATAGCTTCATCGCTTCGTAATGACTTTTCGTTTTCTAGCACTAGTTCTGAAATAGATGTATTCAAGTCGCTGCAATAGCTCAATAGTTCATTGCCTTTTGCTATTGGATACGGAAATGTTTTAAATATCTCCTTATTTTTTTTTGCATTTTTACGCTCTTCTTTTACAACAAATCCACCACCAATAGAATAGAATTTTGAGCTTGTCTTTTTGCCATTTATTGTGGCAGTAAATTTTATTCCATTGGCATGAAAAGGGAGAAATTTTCTATTATAAACAATATCGGTTTCTGGATGAAACCCTAAAGGTTTTTCATTATTAAAAAACAAAGTGTTTGTGTTTTTAACCGAAGCAATAATAATGGTCATAGTTTCCGTTGGAATAGTTTCAGGATCGGCACCACTTAAACCCAATATAATAGCCAAATCGGTTGCATGCCCTTTTCCAGTGAGTGATAAAGAACCATATAAATCAACAGTAATTTTATCAACCTTGTCAAATTTATTTGAAGATTTTAGCTCATTAATCCAGCGTTCGGCTGCTCTCCAAGGTCCTAAGGTGTGTGAACTGGATGGTCCAATGCCAATTTTAAGCATATCAAAAACCGAGATACATTCCATTAACCAATACGTTTTAGTGTTTGGACAAATATAAATGTTGTATGCTTAAAATTGAGAAAACAAGTATTAATTATTTTGAATGAAAAAGAGGCTGTCTATAAAGTGATTTTATTGTCATTTTGAGCTTTGTCGAAAAATCTCAATAATCAATAAATCAGCATTTTAATTTTTATGAGATTCTTCATTTTCATTCAGAATGACACTTTTTAGACAGCCTCCTTTACTTTTTATCTAAATGCTTAATTATCTAAAGTCGAAACTTTTAATATTGCTCGCACTTAACACAGCATTAATATCTGAGGTGTCAATTCCGTCAACATTGTCGGCAGGTACAACAACCACTCTAAAAACTTGACCTAGTGCCCATTCATCACCCAAAGCATTAAAATCTGTAGTACCATCTAAAAAGAAGCGCACATCGTCTTGTGTAAAATCGAAATTATAAACCAAGTTACTACTATCGTTAAAGTAAACAGTTTGTGGTGTTAGGCGCCATACATCTTGCCCATCAATGGTTTCCCACAAAATGTAAACTAAAGTAACATCAGATGGCAATACGTTAAAGCCATAAGCTTCAAAATATTCAAAATTGTTGGCTGCATTAAAATCGATTTCAATTTCAAAAGCAGAGGAAGCGATGATTTCTCCATCCAATCCATCAAATCCATCAAAACCCGGAGGTCCCTGTGGACCTTCACAAGCGGTTAATAATACGGCTAATACTGTAAATAGGAATAATAAACGTTTCATAAGAGTATAGTTTTTGTTTTTACTCATATCAAATCATGTACCAAAAGTGGCATCCACATAAATATATTTTAAACTGCACTCTGACATCCTGTCATATTTTTTCTCATGGCATAATGATTGCCAATTGTTATGTGTATTAAAATGAAATTCAACACAATTAAAGAATAAATAAGTTATGAGTAAAATTATTGGAATTGACTTAGGAACAACAAACTCTTGTGTTTCGGTTATGGAAGGTAACGAACCTGTAGTAATCCCAAATGCAGAAGGAAAACGCACAACACCATCTGTAATTGCTTTTGTAGAAGGTGGTGAGATTAAGGTTGGTGATCCAGCGAAACGTCAAGCAGTAACAAACCCAACTAAAACAGTTTATTCAATTAAACGTTTTATGGGTAATAAGTATTCTGAGTCTAAAAAAGAAGCAGAGCGCGTGCCATATAAAGTGGTAAAAGGTGATAACGATACACCAAGAGTAGATATCGATGGTCGCCTATATACGCCTCAAGAATTATCGGCAATGATTCTTCAAAAAATGAAGAAAACTGCTGAAGACTATTTAGGAACTGATGTAACAGAAGCTGTTATTACAGTACCAGCTTACTTTAACGATAGCCAACGTCAAGCTACTAAAGAAGCTGGTGAAATTGCAGGTTTAAAGGTTCGTAGAATAATTAACGAACCAACAGCTGCAGCATTGGCTTATGGTATGGATAAAAAAGGTAAAGACCAAAAAATAGTGGTTTTTGATTTTGGTGGAGGAACACATGATGTGTCTATCCTTGAATTAGGAGACGGTGTATTTGAAGTACTATCTACCGATGGTGATACGCATTTAGGTGGTGACGATGTAGATGAAAAAATCATCAATTGGTTAGCAGATGAGTTTAATACTGAAGAAGGTATGGACTTACGTAAAGACCCAATGTCCCTTCAACGCTTAAAAGAAGCTGCCGAAAAAGCGAAGATTGAATTATCATCTTCTGCCCAAACAGAAATCAATTTACCATATATTACAGCAACAGCTAGTGGCCCAAAACACTTGGTACGTACGTTAACACGTTCAAAATTCGAGCAATTAATTGACGACTTAGTAAAGCGTACTATCGAGCCTTGTGCGTCTGCATTAAAAGCAGCTGGTTTAAGCAAAAGTGATATAGATGAAGTTATTTTGGTAGGTGGATCTACACGTATTCCTGCTGTACAGGAAGCTGTTGAGAAATTCTTTGGAAAAACACCAAGTAAAGGAGTTAATCCAGACGAAGTTGTGTCATTAGGTGCAGGTATTCAAGGTGGTGTGTTAACAGGAGATGTTAAAGATGTATTACTTTTAGATGTAACACCTTTATCACTTGGTATTGAAACAATGGGTAATGTGTTTACAAAGCTAATTGAAGCCAATACAACCATCCCAACAAAGAAATCTCAAGTGTTTTCAACAGCAGCAGATAATCAACCTTCTGTAGAAATTCATGTGTTACAAGGTGAAAGAGCTATGGCTGCCGACAATAAAACAATTGGACGTTTTCACTTAGATGGTATTCCACCAGCAAGACGTGGTACACCGCAAATTGAAGTAACGTTTGATATTGATGCCAATGGTATCATTAAAGTATCGGCTACAGATAAAGCGACCAATAAAACACAAGATATTCGTATTGAAGCCTCTTCTGGTTTAACTGAAGAAGAAATAGAAAAAATGAAAGCAGATGCTGAAGCAAATGCCGAAGCAGATAAAAATGCGGTAGAAAGTGCTCAAAAATTAAATGAAGCTGATTCTATGATTTTTCAAACGGAAAAACAATTAGAAGAGTTTGGTGATAAATTATCTGATGATAAAAAGAAGCCAATTGAAGATGCTTTAGAAGAATTGAAAAAAGCTTATGAGTCTAAAGATTTAGAAGTTATCACTCCTGCTTTAGATAAAATAAACGAAGCATGGAAAGTAGCCTCTGAAGAAATGTACAAGGCTCAAGCTGAAGCACAGCAAGGAGGAGAAGCTCCAGGACCAGATGCTCCCGACGTTTCGGGACAAAATGGACAAGAAGAAGGTAGTGATGTGGAAGACGTTGACTTCGAAGAAGTGAAATAACACATAAGATTATTTTAACAATAAGAAGAGCACAATCTAAAATGGTTGTGCTTTTTTTATTCCTTCCTTGAGGAAGGTGTTAATTATACTTTTTGTTTAATTAAACTCAAGATAACAAAAACTACTATGCATGCATAATAATTAGTATATTTGCTGAAACCAAAATCATTATGACGACCAAGCTTAGCCAACTTTTAAACATAAAATATCCCATCATTCAAGCTCCAATGTTTTTAGTATCCAACACTAAAATGGTCGTTGAAGCTATGAAAGGTGGCATTGCTGGTTGCATTCCAGCATTAAACTACAGAACACTCGATGAGTTAAGAGTTGCTATTAAAGAGCTAAAAGCAGCTAAGCCTGAAGGAGGTTCATTCGGGTTTAATTTAATTGTAAATAAATCTAACGTAAAATACAAAGGTCAACTGGAAGTATTATGTGAAGAAGGTTGCGACTTTATTATTACCTCTCTTGGTAGCCCAGAAGAAACCATTAAGCAAGCACATAAAGTGGGTATCAAAGTGTTTTGTGATGTAGTAGATTTAAAATTTGCAAAAAAAGTAGAAGATTTAGGAGCAGATGCTATTATTGCTGTAAATAATCAAGCTGGTGGACATAGAGGCAATAAAACACCTGAAGAGTTAATAAAACATTTGGTTTCAAATTGCAATATTCCAGTTATTTCGGCTGGTGGTGTTGGTTGTAAGGCAGATATTGATAAAATGTTAAGCTATGGCGCAGCTGGAGTATCCGTTGGAAGTCCATTTATAGCTTCAGCAGAAGCAAGTGTGACCGACGAATATAAGCAAGCCTGTGTAGATTATGGCGCAGATGATATTGTAGTTACCGAACGAATTTCAGGAACTCCCTGCACAGTAATCAATACGCCTTATGTACAAAAAATTGGTACCAAAGCGACATGGTTAGAATCGGTTTTAAACAAGAATAAAAAGCTTAAAAAATGGGTGAAAATGATTCGTTTTTCAATTGGGATGAATGCTACTAAAAATGCAGCTACTAAAGCGACTTATAAAACGGTTTGGGTTGCTGGACCAAGTATTGAGCATACAAACCAAATTTTGCCTACAAAAACTATAATTGAGCGTTTGGTAAAATAGGTTTTCTTTTTTTTCTTCCAACAAATATTTCTAAAGTAATGCTCACAGTTAAGCCTCCAGCAGTAGTTGCAATAGCTTCTCCTGTGTCAAATCTATTTCCTTTTTTTGTGCTATCATAAAGCTCTTTGGTTAACCCAGCTAATGCAGAAGCACCTAAACTCATCCAAAAAGCTTTCTTTTTGTTTTTTGTTTTAGTGTAAACAAAAGTATAAGTAGCTCCTGATATTAGGAGTCCTGTTCCAAAATGTAGTTTATCATCTTCGGAAACTTGTTGAGCAAAACTTAGTGATGAAAATGAAAAAATAATGAGATAAAGTGAAATAACTAAAGGTTTCATGAATTACATTTTACTTAAAAATAGTATTTTTAAACGAAATACATTTTAAAATGAAAATAACCGATCCTCCAGTAATAGTTGAGCAACTATTTGAAAAACCTGTAAATCTAGTTTGGAAAGCAATTACTGAGCTTGACCAAATGCTTTTATGGTATTTTGATAATATCCCAGATTTTAAAGCAGAAATTGGATTTACAACACAGTTTAATGTAAAAGCACCAAGTAGGGATTTTTTGCATATTTGGAAAGTTACTGAGGTGATTCCACAGAAAAAGATAACCTATAATTGGACGTTTAAAGACTGTGATGGTAGTGGAGATGTCACTTTCGAGCTATTTGAACAAAACTCCCAAACCTTACTTAGACTAACAAATATAGTCATGGAAGATTTTGATGACGCAATCCCTGAGTTCAGAAGAGAAAGTTGTCTTGCTGGCTGGAACTATTTCATTAAAGACAGATTGGTTTCTTTTATTAATAATTAGTTTGATAGAACTTTAGTATCTTGTCATAATTCTGTCCCTTATATTATTGCTTGACCTTTAACCAAAGTACATTCAATTAAAATTACTATTTATGAAACTATTAAAGTATATATTGCTATGTTTTATTTGCGTCTTTGCGTCATGTAAAACGGCTAGCAATCAAACTGTAACAGCCAATAGCACACCAAAAAACATCATTTTACTTATTGGTGATGGCACAGGATTATCGCAAATATCATCTGCTTTTTTCTTTAAAGAAACACCGCCTAATTATGGTCGTTTTAAACACATTGGATTGATAAAAACTTCATCATCTCGTGAAGATATTACCGATTCTGCTGCTGGCGCAACGGCTTTTGCATCTGGAATAAAGTCTTATAATGGTGCTATTGGAGTTACCGATGATTCAACACATGTGGCTACTTTGGTTGAAATAGCAAAGGCTAATAATATAAAGTCTGGAGTTGTTTCTACATCATCAATAACACATGCAACACCTGCTAGTTTTTATGCACACTCCATAAATAGAGGTATGTACGAAGAAATTGCTGGTTATTTAGCAAAGTCTGATGTTGATTTTTTTGCAGGAGGTGGCATAAAATGGTTTAACAAACGAAAGGACAATATTGATTTACTAGCTGAATTTAAAAACAAGTCTTTTCTTTTAGATACTGTTAGTTTAAAAGATTATGCAAGTATTAAAAATGCACCAAAAGTTGGGTTCTTATTGGGTCAAGACCATATGCCACCAGCAGCAAAGGGTCGAGGAGATTATTTACCCAGAGCAACAGAATTAGGTATTAGATATTTAAACGATAAAGGGTCGCCCTTTTTCATGATGGTAGAAGGCTCTCAAGTAGATTGGGGAGGACATGCTAATGATGCCGATTATTTAATCTCAGAATTAATTGATTTTGATGATGCTATTGGTAAAGCTTTAGATTTTGCTAAAAAAGATGGTAATACTTTGGTTATTGTTACTGCAGATCATGAAACCGGAGGATTTACATTAGGACCAACCACAAGAAAGAGGACAGATGGAAGCGAATATCAGGATTATAGTGAAGTTTCTGGAATCTTTTCTACAAATGCACACTCAGCAACTTTAATTCCTGTGTTTGCTTTTGGACCAGGAGCCGAGGAGTTTTTAGGCGTCTATGAAAACACTGAGATTTTTCATAAGATACTTAAAGTAACTGGCTGGAAATAATGATAAAATTCTTTAGACATATAAGAAGAAACCTCATGGAAACTGGAAAAACATCAAAGTACTTTAAATACGCCATAGGAGAAATCATACTCGTGGTTATTGGAATATTAATAGCGTTATCTATTAATAATTGGAATGAAAGTCGAAAGGAAACCATTCAAGAGCAGTTTATTTTGAAAAGATTGAGTACTGATATTACTTCCGATATAAGTCAAGTGTCTAATGAAATAGGTTTAATTGACAAAGATACTGAAGAATTAAAATTTTGTATAGATGTGATTCTACAAAAGAAAGATGCAAGTATTAGTGTATTTCGTGATAATTTAAAATCTATGCTTTATCTCATTTCGTTTGACCAAAATAAAACTACATTCAATAATATTATATCGTCAGGACAAATAGAGTATATAAAGAACCAGAATTTAACAGACTCCATTACAAAATATTATAATGACAAATACCAAGGTTGGGATACTGCTATGCTGGATTATACAAGAAATATTATTGCTCCTTTTATGTTAAATTTCGATCATACGCCACAAGCTACTCCAGGCTTAGTTGGGTATGATGATTTTACAAGGGTAGATATAAAACAGTCTAAAATACCGCCTAAAACTATTGAAGATTACAGAGATGAGATTTTTGTGTTAAATATGTTACGTCAAAAATTATATAATTTAGAAGGGCAAAAATCAGCATATAAAATGCTAAAAACGACCATGCAGCAATTAATAGAACAAATTAATGCTGAAATTAAAGACTAGCTAATGATAAAATTCTTTAGAAAAATCCGTCACAAGCGTATTCAAATTCTTCTTTCCTAAGAACGTTAGTATTTCAAGCTATACCATTTTCAAGTTCTTAGCAATAATATTCCCATTTGCCAATTAAGTCGTTAAAATTGTTTTGGAAATTAAGGCAATACACAAAATAGTAATGTGAATCCGTTGTGCATTATGACTGTATTTCACTAAAAAATGTGAAATTTCAAGTTTTTTACCTCTTATCCTAAAGGAAGAACCTGAAATTTCATCGATATTACCTTTAGGGTTAGGGAAAAAATCGATGAAATGTTTAAAATGCACAACGGGTAATGTGAGTATATTTATTGTCTTCAATTATTCCTCAACACTTTCTTCCATAGTATGATATACATTTTGTACATCATCATCTTCTTCCAGCTTTTCAAGAAGTTTCTCTACATCAGCAACTTCTTCGGCATTTAATTGTTTAGTGACTTGTGGGATGCGTTCAAATCCAGAGGAGAGGATGTCTATATTACGTTCTTCTAAGGCAGCTTGAATGGCTCCAAAACTTTCAAAAGGCGCATAAATTAAAATACCATCATCATCTGCAAAGACTTCTTCTGCACCATAATCTATAAATTCCAGTTCAATTTCTTCAGGG
>CALZKX010000124.1 GCA_945788155.1 uncultured Flavobacteriaceae bacterium | reverse complement strand
ATTCACCAACAGGACAACCTACAGTTAGTATGCAAATGAATGCAAGAGGTGCTAAGGTTTGGGAAGAAATGACTGGAAAAGCTTATGCGCAACAAAGTCAAATAGCCATAGTGTTGGATGATATTGTATATTCTGCACCAGGAGTTACAACTGGGCCAATATCTGGAGGGAATTCTGAAATTTCAGGATCTTTTTCTTTAAATGAAGCGATAGATTTAGCAAACGTATTAAGAGCAGGTAAATTACCAGCTTCGGCTGAAATTGTTCAAGCAGATGTCGTTGGACCATCGTTAGGTCAAGAAGCTATTGATAGCGGAATGAAATCTTTTATGATTGCTTTAGCCTTAGTATTAATTTGGATGATTTTTTATTATGGTAAATCAGGTATATTTTCGGATATAGCGTTAATGTTAAACATCATATTAATCTTTGGTATTTTAGCAGGTTTAGGAGCTGTATTAACACTTCCTGGTATTGCTGGTATTGTATTAACCATTGGTATTGCGGTAGATGCAAACGTTCTTATTTATGAGCGTGTTCGTGAAGAACTTACCAAAGGGAAAGGGCAAAAAGAAGCTATTAAAGATGGATTTAGTAATGCACTATCTTCAATTTTAGACGCTAACATTACCACTGGGTTAACAGCTTTAATTTTATTTGTGTTTGGTACAGGACCAATTAAAGGTTTTGCAACTACCTTATTAATAGGTATCATAACATCACTATTTACTGCCATATTTATTACAAGATTGTTAATTGATTGGTATGTAAATAAAGGAGGAAAATTAGATTTCTCTACATCTTTAACTAAAGGGTTGTTTAGAAATATAAATATTAATTTCTTAAAGAAACGTAAGATATCTTATGTTATTTCTGGAATTATTATTATTGGAGGTCTAGCGTCATTATTTACTACAGGATTGGATGAAGGTATCGATTTTGTTGGAGGTAGAACATATACAGTCCGTTTTGCTCAGGATGTAAATACCGAAGAAGTTAAAGATGCAGTAGTGGCCACATTTGGTAGTGCCGAGGTTAAAACCATTGGTAGTGCTAACCAATTAAAGATTTCTACCAAATTTAAGATTGATGAAAACTCTACTGAGGTAGATGAAGAAATACAAAGTAAACTATACCAATCCTTAGGGTCATTCTTACCTAGTGGACTAAGTTATGACGAATTTAACGATAGCGATACTAATGTTGGCATAATGTATTCTGGAAAAGTTAGTCCAACAATTGCCGATGATATTAAAAAATCGTCTATTTGGGCAGTTTTAGGGTCGTTAATAGTTGTGTTCTTGTACATTTTATTGCGATTTAAAAAATGGCAATTCTCATTAGGCGCAGTTGCCGCTGTATTCCATGATGTTTTAATAGTATTGGGTGTATTCTCAATTACATGGAGGTTTATGCCATTTAGTATGGAAATTGACCAAGCATTTATTGCAGCTATATTAACTGTAATTGGTTACTCATTAAATGATACGGTTGTTGTATTCGATAGAATTAGGGAGTTTTTAAACGAACATACAAGTTGGGAATTTGATAAAACGGTAAATACAGCTTTAAATAGCACGTTAAGTAGAACATTAAATACATCTTTAACAACCTTAGTGGTATTATTGGCAATGTTTACTTTTGGTGCAGATTCGTTAAGAGGCTTGTTATTCGCATTAATTGTAGGTGTAGTAGTAGGTACCTATTCATCGGTATTTATTGCAACTCCTGTAATGCGTGATACTATCAATAAGTTAGATAAAAAGAAGAAGTAATTTCTTTTAGTTTATATAATGAATAATTTGAAAGCCTTTCCGTTTGGGAAGGCTTTTTCATTTTTATACTTTTTGTGATGCTCCTTAGAGGAGCTAATTAGACTTGGTGAAAGTTATTTTATCACCAACCTCAATATTTAGTTGCTGTGATAAACCACCATTAATTTCAAGTACAAATTGCGCAGGAGTTCCAGAAGGTAAAGAGGTTTCGTCCAATGGTTTTGCGTTTTCTTGAATGCTTACAATGGTGTTATTATTATCAAGATAAATGATGTCTAAAGGGATAAGCGTATTTTTCATATAAAAAGCCCGTATTTGCATATTGGTAAAAATAAAAAACATGGCATTGCTGTCTTTCATCGATTTACGGTTCATTAAGCCAGTTTGAGTTTCGTAATCGTTATCGGCAATTTCTATATCAAATTTTGCGATTAACGAATCATTTTTGGCTTTAAACAAACGTAGCTCTCCTTCTTTTTTAAATATAATTTTTGTGGGTGTAATAATCTTTTTTTCTTCCTTGCAAGATGTACCTAGTAAAACCAGCAAAGAGCTTATAGCTAAAAGAATTAATGATTTTGTAAGCCTATTAAGCTTCATTATTAAACGGATTTTGGTTTATAGAAGTACATAAAATATAATCCAATAAGTACAAAAGGAATACTTAGTACTTGTCCAGTATTTAAAGTAAAAAGCCAATCTTCTCTACCTGTAACCTGTTCAATTTTAAAGCTTTCTACAAATACACGAACTATCATAAGAAGCACCAAAAACAAACCAAATAAAAACCCAGGTTGTTCACTTTTCTTGGATTTCCAGTATAAAAACCAAAGAATCAAAAACACAAATACATAACCAAAGGCTTCATAGAGTTGTCCAGGATGCCTAGGGATATTGTCAAAATCCTTAAAAATAATTGCCCAAGGTAGTGACTCATCTGCTGGCTTACCAATCATTTCAGAATTAAAGAAGTTGCCTATCCTCACAAAAATGGCACCAAGTGCCACAGGAACCACCACGCGATCCAAGATCCAAATAACCGACTTTTCAAGCACTTTTTTATTGTACAAATACATGGATATAATCATACCAATGGCAGCACCATGACTAGCTAGACCACGAAAGCCAGTGAATTCAAATCCTCCTGCAAATTTAACAGGCAAAAAGATGCTAAAAAAATCCTCTTTTATAAGCTCTGGTTGATAAAAAATAACATGACCCAAGCGAGCACCAATCATAATCCCAAGTACTGAATATATAAAAAGGGAGTCTAATTTTTCATCGGTTTGATTTTCATGCTTGTAGATTTTTTTCATGATGAACCAACCTAAAATAAAGGCTAACATCCACATCATGCTATAATAATGTATGGTAAAGCTGTCTGTAATTTTTAAACCTTCTGAAGCTGGATCCCAGACAATTTGTAGAGCGTGCATATAAACAAGTTTGATGCGTAAATATAGATAAATGATATGAATTATTTAATCCTTAATGCTTGTAGATGTTATTTTTTATCAACTTTATTGGTAACAGGATCGTAACCACTGCCTCCCCAAGGCGACGGAGCGAAAAAGGAAATGTACGGTGTACATTTTTAGCGAACGTGCGAGCTGGCGTGAGGGCATTTTTTAGTTGTCATCCTTTTCGGGAACAGGATCGTAACCACTGCCTCCCCAAGGATGACAACTAAAAATCCGTTTAATTGCTAATTTCCCACCATAAAAAAGACCATGTTTTTTTAAGGCCTCAACTGTATAATGTGAGCAAGTTGGCTCGTATCTACATGTAGCTGGTGTTAATGGAGATATTACTGTTTGATATATTCTAACCAATAATACAAAAGGTGCTATTAAAACTTTCTTAAGCATGACTAATTTGTAGTAAACGTCGTGCCATCTTTACCATCTTTAAGTTGAATGCCTATGTCTGCTAATTCATCCCTAATTTTATCAGATAAGGCAAAATCTTTATTGGCTCTAGCTTCAGCCCTCATGTTTATGAGCAACTCAACTGTATCAGATAATTTATTGGAACCGCTAGCATCATTATCTGAAACGTTTTGCAGTCCAAGAACATCAAATACAAAGACATTTAATGTTGACGTTAAGATATCAAAATCTTCTTGAGATATGGTTGCTTTTTCATCTTTAACTTGATTGATAAACTTAACCGCACTAAATAATTCAGCAATTAAAATAGGTGTATTAAAATCGTCATTCATGGCGTCATAACAGCTTTGTTTCCATGATGATATATTAAAATTAGTCGTGTTTTTGGATACTTCTAATTTAGATAGGGTATTTATGGCATCCATTAATTTATTAAAGCCTCTTTCTGATGCTTCAATAGCGACACTACTAAAATCAAGAATGCTTCTGTAATGTGCTTGCATCATGAAAAACCTAGTTACGCTAGGTGAAAAAGGTTTACTTAATTTATCGTTTTTACCAGTAAAAATTTCATTAGGTAAAATATTGTTCCCTGTAGATTTTGCCATTTTTTGACTATTTAAAGTGAGCATATTAGCATGCATCCAAACGTTTACAGGGCTTTGATTGTTGCAAGCTTCAGCCTGAGCAATTTCGCATTCGTGATGTGGAAATTTTAAATCCATACCACCACCATGAATATCAAACTGTTCACCTAAATATTTAGTACTCATCGCAGTGCATTCTAGGTGCCAACCTGGGAAACCGTCACTCCATGGAGATGGCCATCTCATGATGTGCTGAGGCTCGGCTTTTTTCCAAAGGGCAAAATCTTGTGGATTTTTCTTATCGGATTGTCCGTCAAGTGTTCTGGTATTATGGATTAAATCTTCTAGATTACGACCACTTAATTTTCCGTAATTATGGGTTTTGTTGAATTTATGTACATCAAAATAAACCGAACCATTAACCTCATAAGCTAAGCCTTTGTCAAGAATTTCTTTAATAATTTCAATTTGTTCAATAATATGTCCTGTAGCTGTAGGCTCAATGCTAGGAGGAAGAAAATTAAATTTGTTGAGCGTGTTATGGAAATCGACTGTGTACATTTGCACTACTTCCATGGGTTCAATTTGTTCTATACGGGCTTTTTTCGCAATTCGATCTTCACCCTCATCTGCATCGTTTTCTAAATGCCCAGCATCTGTAATATTCCTTACATAGCGAACTTTATATCCTAAATGCTTGAAATAGCGAAAAACCATATCAAACGACATAAACGTTCGTACATTGCCCAAATGTACATTGCTGTAAACCGTTGGGCCACAAACGTACATGCCAATATAACCCTCGTTTATGGGCTTAAAAACTTCTTTTTTACTCGTTAACGAATTATATATTTTTAATTCTTGATTTTTGTAAAGTTGCATGCTAATTAATTAGATTTTGGTTGATTTTGAGCACTATTAAAACTGTGTATCTAATTTAATATAATCCAAGAATTCCCTTTTGGTTTTTTTGCTTTTAAACTTCCCGCCAAATTCACTGGTTACAGTACTACTTTCCGTATCCCTAATGCCTCTCGAATTCACACACAAATGTTTGGCATCTATAACGCAAGCTACATCTTTAGTGTTCAAAACTTTTTGTAGTTCTTCTACTATTTGTATGGTTAAACGTTCTTGTACTTGTGGTCTTTTGGCAAAATAATCTACAATGCGGTTCATTTTAGATAAGCCTACAACTGTACCATTAGAAATGTAGGCAACATGAGCTTTTCCAACAATGGGTAATAAGTGATGCTCGCAGGTCGAATAAACGGTAATGTTTTTTTCGACAAGCATTTCACCATATTTGTATTTGTTATCGAACGTGGAAGCACTAGGTTTTTTATTGGGATCTAATCCGCCAAATATTTCCTTAACAAACATTTTAGCAACACGGTTTGGCGTTCCTTGTAAGCTATCATCAGTAAGATCCAGACCAAGGGTTTCCATAATGTGCCTTACGTCATCTTTTATGATATCAATTTTTTCTTCTCTAGTCAATTTAAAAGCATCGGCTCTTAAGGGTGTGTTTGAAGAGGTTCCAATATGATTGTCTCCTAATGAATCAAAATTTTCAATTTCTCTTTCTATTTTCATATATAATGCTATCTAAAACAAATTAAACAGGGCACAAAGGTAAGCATTTCCTAAATTTTAGCTATTGAATTAACAAAGTATTAATTTTGAACGAAATATGTAATAATTTCAACGGTTAGAACGTTTTATTTATCAAATATTGCTTACTTTTTACCGCTATTATAATTGACGAATAAATGATTAAAACATTACTATTTATAGGAATTTTATTTTTTAGCAGCCTAACTACCACTGTTAATGCTCAAACTGCTATTAATAATTTAGCATCGAAAACGATTGTTTTCAATCAAAATGTAAAAGACCCTTTAAATACTCTTGAGAAGAATATGCTAAAAGAAGTTTATGGTGAAAGCCTTCAAAAAAATGTGTTGAATAATCATCAGCGTTTAAGGAGCATCAAGAATATTATTAGAAATAGAGTTGAAATACTTAATTTACCTAATTACCCTAAAAATTATAAATTATTATCTCAAGTGACGTTGTTTAATAAATATAATTCCTCTTTAAAAAGAGAAGCGTTTCATAAAACTACATTTAATCCATTAAGATATACCTTTGATTTTTATACAAATAAAACTCAAGTGTTTAGGGTAGATAATACCGATTATTATATAGTAATTAAGTCCCAATATCAAAATTAGCCTCCCTTATGATGAAAAATCTACTTTTTTTATTTTCTATTTTTTGTTCGTTTTCAACATTTGCTCAAGTTATCAATATGACCGATGGACTTACAAGCAATACCTGTACAGGAACATTTTATGACTCAGGTGGTAGTGCTGGAAATTATGGAGATAACGAAACTATTACACATACTATTTGTCCAGATACTCCAGGTAGTCAAGCCCAATTAGATTTTACGACTTTTAATTTAGAAGCCAACGCCGATTTTATAACCATTTATAATGGTCCAGACACGACATACGATGTTCTTGGAACATTTAGTGCTACAAGCCCATTTTTGGTTACAGCCGCTTTAGCTTCTCGGTTGCCTAACCCACTTGGATGTCTAACAATTGCTTTTAGTAGCGATAACATTAATAATAATAGTGGTTGGGAAGCCACCATATCTTGCTTTCAACCATGCCAAAATATTACAGCAAGTATCGACTCTACAGCACCTGCCGCTGACCCAGATGGTATTGTAAGAATATGTCAAGGAGATCAAATTACATTTAATGGAAGTGGTATATTTTCAGTTGATGGTACTGGTGCTTCCTATGAGTTGTTTATGGGAGATGGTGTGTCTATTACAGGTGCTTTGATAGCTGATGCATTTAGCACTAATTATACATTTAATGACGAAGGTATTTTTGAAGTAAGTCTTGTCATAACCGATGCGAATCCTTTAGGGTGTTCGAGCACAAACAAAGAATCCATTTTTATATACGTGTCTTCTACACCTGATTTTACAGGAACCGAAGCGGCCAATGATACGTTGTGTTTAGGAGAGTCCACCACTATAGAAGGTGTAGTATCACCAGTTACTCAAATTGCAAATTGCGCCAATGGAGGTGAAGAAACAGCACTTGGTGATGTTCAGGGTGTGACGTTTAGATCTACTTTAAACCTAGATTGTTTCCAATCGCAAAATTTAACCAACGTTGCTCAGTTAGAAAGCATCTGTATTGTAATAGAACATACATATATTGGTGATTTGGAAATTACAGCTATAAGTCCAAATGGGCAAAGAGTTTTATTGCACAATGGCCCTCGAAATAACTCATTATACCTTGGTAATCCAATAGTGACAGATGGTACAGGGCCTGGGCAAGGTTGGGAGTACTGCTTTTCAATGTCTGGTGCTACCATACTAAGCAATGGTCCCGTGGTACAATCTGGAATGCCAACTACTGGACTCACCGTTGAGGCAGGAACCTATTTACCGCTTGGGGATTTTAACGATTTTATTGGCACACCCATTGATGGCCAGTGGACTTTGGAAATTATTGACTACTTAGCACAAGATGATGGGACTATTTTTAGTTGGTCGTTGAACTTTGATGAATCATTATTTGCCTCTAACTATACATTTACACCTAGTTATCCAACTCAAGGCTGGGATGCTGATCCATCAATTACAAATACAGTTGGTAATACTATAACTGTTCAACCAACAACATCAGGAACACACTGTTATACTTATAGAGTGATTGATGATTTTGGCTGTGAATATACCGAACAAGTATGTATAGAAGTTTTGCCTGAAGTAATCCCTATAGCACCAACACCTTTAGAACTATGTGACGATGCTATTGTCGATGGACAAACAGTATTTGATCTTGCTCTAAAAGATACTGAGATTACTGGTGGAAATGCTAATTGGTCAGTACTATATTTTGAAACAAACGCAGAAGCAGTAAGTAATACAAGCCCTATAAATCCAGTGTCGGCCTACACAAACACTACAGCTAATTCGCAAACACTATTTGCGCGTGTTACTGATAATATAACAAGTTGCTTTGGTTTTACTACACTAACCTTAAATGTACTACCAAATCCAGCATCACTAAACGATGCACCAGATATTGAATTGTGT
>CALZKX010000123.1 GCA_945788155.1 uncultured Flavobacteriaceae bacterium | reverse complement strand
TAACTGGAAGTATGAGTGCCCAAACCTACGCCAAAAATGGTATGGTGGCATCTGCCAGTAAAATTGCATCTCAAACTGGAGTAGATATTTTAAAACAAGGTGGTAATGCTGTTGATGCTGCTATTGCGACTGCTTTTTCATTGGCAGTAACTCATCCAACAGCTGGGAATATTGGTGGTGGTGGTTTTATGGTCTTTATGAATGCTGAAGGAAAAACTACAACCATAGATTTTAGAGAGAAAGCACCTTTAGCGTCATCTGAAACCATGTTTCTTGACGAAGAAGGCAATATAAAAGATAACAGCAACCATAAAGGATTGCTTTCAGTTGGTGTTCCTGGAACTGTTGCAGGTTTATATTTAGCACATCAGAAATACGGAAAACTTCCTTGGAAAAATTTAGTACAACCAGCGATTAACTTGGCAGAAAACGGTTTTGAATTCAACTGGAACTTATATGGTGCTGCTGAATATTTTAAATCTGTAGAAGAACAATTTCCTTTTATGGCAACCTACTTTAATAATGAACAAGGTGAACTCACACAACCTGATGAAATTTGGAAACAACAAGCCTTAGCCAATACACTTAAAAAAATTAGAGATAAAGGTCGTGATGGCTTTTATAAAGGCGAGGTTGCAAAAAAGATTGAAAATTACATGAAAGCCAATGGTGGTATCATCACCACTGAAGACCTTGAAAAATACGAAGCTATTGAACGCAAACCTATAAAAGGCACATACAAAGGCTATGATATTTACGGCATGCCACCTCCAAGTTCCGGAGGCGTAGCACTTATTGAAATGATGAATCTTATGGAGTTGGTAGATTGGGAAAACATTGAGTTTAACTCAACCGAATATGTGCACGTCGTTGCCGAAGCTATGCGAAGGGCATTTGCCGATAGAGCAGAGTTTTTAGGTGATCCAGATTTTAATCTTGATATGCCTTTAGATAGATTAATCTCTAAAGAACATGCAAAAAAGCGCTTTGAAAATCTAAATATGGAACGCGCTTCAGTAAGTGATTCTACAAAATTTGGACAGATTTACGATGGTAAAAATACTACTCACTTTTCGGTACTAGATAAAGATGGAAATGCTGTATCATTAACTTACACACTTGAACAAGGTTATGGCTCTAAAATGGGATCGAAAGAATTAGGATTCATTTTCAATAACGAAATGGGAGACTTTAATCCAGTTCCAGGCATCACAACCTCAGGTTGGCAAATTGGCACCAAACCCAATTTAATTGCGCCTCAAAAACGTATGTTATCTAGTATGACACCAACTATTGTTGCCAAAGATGGGAAACCTTATTTAATTATTGGAAGTCCAGGAGGTCGAACCATAATCAATACGGTTTTTCAAGCTACATTAAACGTGCTAGAGTTTAACATGCGTATTGATAAAGCCATTGAAGCCATGAAAATACATCATCAATGGTCTCCAGATGTTATTAGGTATGAGCATCATTTAATGTCTCCAGATACTCGAAAAGCCCTAGAAACTATGGGACATACCTTAAGTGCCACTCGAGGTTTAGGTGCTTTAATGGGAATTACCATAGATCCAGAAACAGGAATCATCACTGGAGCCTCAGATTCTTCTAGACCTGAAGGTGCAGCCATTGGTTATTAGCTAAATTATTTATTAAAAAGAATTCCATGAAAAAAGTAGTATTAGTACTTATTACCACCATTTTTGCTTTCAATATGTCTTGTAAAACAGAAGAGCATCAAGAAGCTCAAATAATTTGGGATACTTGGGGAGTGCCTCATATTTATGCCGATACTGTTGAAAATTTATTTTTCCAACAAGGTTGGGCGCAAATGAATAATCACGCCAACTTAATTTTAGAGTTATACGGAAGTTCTCGTGGAAAAGGTGCAGAATATTGGGGCCAAAACAAATTGCAAAATGATATGTTGGTACATACCCTTGGGTTTGAAGAATTAGCAACTGAATGGGAAACACAACAAGATCCAGAGGTTAAAACAATGTACAAAGCATTTGTAGAAGGTATGAATGCTTATGCAAAAGCACATCCAGAAACTATTGATAACAAAAATAAAATTGTTTTACCTCTAACTGTAAAAGACGTTAATATGCATAGTATGTATGTTATTTTTACACGTTTTATTGGTGGTAACGATTTGGGTCGTATACAGCAATGGCCAGATATGGGAAGTAACACGTATGCCATTGGCCCAAAACGATCGGCTTCAGGAAACGCAATGTTGGTGCAAAATCCACATTTACCGTGGTGGCAAGAGTTTTTGTTTTTTGAATCTAACTTAAATCTGAAAGGTAAAAATATGTACGGAACGACTTTAGTTGGTTTTCCCGGAATTGCCATTGGTTTTAACGATCATTTAGGTTGGAGCCATACAGATAACACTATTGACAATGCTGACACTTATGAGCTTGAATTAAAAAATGGTGGTTATGTACTTGACGGTGAAGTAAAGCAATTTGAGAGTGCGAATAAGACCATTAAAATAAAGCAACAAGATGGTAGCTTAGTGGAGCAAGAAATTCCGTTATTAAAAACCATTCATGGTCCAGTAGTCAATAAAAAGGAAGGCAAAGTGCTTGCATTACGGATGGTTGGTTTAGATAGACCAAATATGTTCTTACAATGGTGGCGAATGATTAATAGCACAAATTTTAATGAATTTGAATCTGCATTAAAAATGGCTCAAATACCTTTTTGGAATGTCATGTATGCCGATAAAGAAGGTGAAATATTCTATTTATTTAACGGATTAGTACCTAAACGTAGTGAAGATGCTTGGGACTATTGGGACAGAATAATTCCTGGTGGTAAAAGTGCCGATGTTTGGACAGAAGTTCATGATTATGCAGATTTACCAAAAGTTAGAAACCCAAAAGATGGTTGGCTACAAAATGCAAACGATCCACCTTGGACAAGCACCATACCAATGACTTTAAACGCTGATGATTTCCCTGGTTATATGGCTCCAAGATATATGTCGTTTAGACCTCAACGTGCAGCACGAATGGTAATAGAAGACGAATCTATAACATTCGACGAATTGGTAGATTATAAACTCTCCACGCGTTTAGAATTTGCCGATAGAATTCTTGACGATTTGTTTGCAGCCATAGATGTTTCAGATTCTGAAAAAGCAAAAGAAGCTAAAGTTGTTCTAGAAAACTGGGATCGTGAAGCAGATGCAGATAGTAAAGGAATGCTTCTTTTTTATAATTGGGCAAATAAATTTAATGTTTGGAGAAATTCGAATTATGCAAAAGGTTGGGACGAAAACAATCCGAGTACTACACCTGATGGATTGTCAAATCCAGAATCTGCCGTTTCTTTATTAGAACAAGCTGCAATAGAAATTGAAACTAAATTTGGAAGTCTCGACACGCCTTGGGGAGATTATTATAGAATTAACTACAATGGCAAAAACTTACCAGGAAATGGTATTGATGGATCTATGGGTGTTTTTAGAGTTGCATGGCCTGGAGGTGCCGATGAGAACCATATGTACATTGGTGGTGGTGACTCATGGGTAAGTGTCATCGAATTTGATGAACAGGTAAAAGCCAAAGTACTTTTAAGCTACGGGAACGCCACTCAAAAAGATTCACCTCATAATGGGGACCAATTAGAATTGTTTTCAAAAAAAGAACTGCGCGATGCTTGGCTTACACAAGAAGCTATTCATGCAAACACTAAACGTGTAGAAAAGCTATCAGAAATTAAACAGTAGCATTTTTATTTAACAAAACATTAGTTGCACAAATGAACTATTTTTACTTACTTTGTAATTCAAAGTACTTTTAATATGGAATCAAAAGATTATTTAAAAGACCTCAACGAGATAAAACACCTCATGAATAAATCATCACGATTTATGTCGCTTAGTGGTTTGTCAGGCATCCTTGCAGGTATTTATGCATTAACTGGTGCATATTTTGTAAATATAATAATCAGTAATATTAAGGAAGCATCTAATACTTTCGAAAGCTTCGTAATCTCCTACAACTCCGTTTTAACACTAATTATAATAGCCTTTGGAGTTTTATTGCTTTCAGTAATTACAGCAATATATCTTAGTTGGCGAAAAGCAAAAAAACAAAATGAAAGTCTTTGGGATGCTGCTTCAAAACGTTTACTCATAAACTTTATGATTCCATTAATTACAGGAGGTTTTTTTATTATTTTTTTAGTAGAAAAAGAAATGTTTACGCTTGTTGCTCCTCTTACCCTTGCTTTTTATGGCCTTGCTCTTGTAAATGCCAGTAAATATACACTAAGTTATATTCGTTATTTAGGATTAACTATAATTGCCCTTGGTTTAATATCCTTATGGTTTATAGGTTACGGCTTACTTTTTTGGGCTTTAGGCTTTGGAGTTTGCCATATTATTTATGGTGCATTGATGCATTTTAAATATGATAAAAAATAAAAAAATATGAAAACTAAAAGTAATCGCCTTATAGGCATAGTTATTTTTGTAGTTGCTTTATTGTTTATTCCGTTTATAGCAATGCAGTTTAGCGATGACGTTAATTGGACATTAGCTGATTTTGTTATTGCAGGAATCTTATTACTCGTAACTGGATTAATATGTGATTTCATATTAAGAAAAGTAAAGAAAAAAGAAAATCGAACTGCTTTAATTATAGCCATTATTGTTTTATTGTTATTAGTTTGGGCGGAACTTGCTGTTGGCATTTTTGGAACACCTTTAGCTGGAAGTTAGGAGTAAAAGATAATAAGATTCCTGCTTTTGCAGGAAATACTATGAGTTTAATTGCAAACATAAATAAAGCATTCGATCATCGTATTAGGTTAGGCATCATGTCTATTTTAATGGTAAACGAGTATGCCGATTTTAATACACTTAAAGAATTGTTGGACGTGACAGATGGTAATTTAGCAAGTCACCTAAAGGCATTGGAAAAAGAAGATTTTATAAACATCGAAAAACAATTTATTGGCAGAAAACCAAATACGCGTTATAGTGCTTCCAAAATTGGAACAAAGACCTTTAAAGACCATATCAATGCTTTAGAACGCATCATTAATAAACAAAAATAATAATGAAGAACTTAAACGCCTTAAATGTAATTAGTTGGATTTTTGGATTGCTCTTAGTTACCATAGGAGTGATGAATATTGTTTTGGTTCATCCTGTTCCAGGGATTTTTTATATTGTAGTTTCATTCTTGTTCTTCCCTCCTACAAATGTGTTTTTAAAAAAGAAGTTTAATTTTTTAATTCCCTTTTGGTTAAAAGTTGTATTGTTGTTTTTAATTATGTGGCCAACATTAGGCGTTGGTGACCTTGCTGAACTATATGGTTTGTAACATTTAATCCCTTACTTTTCCAGAAAACACACTTGCTTTAGAATTATAAGGATTCCCTGAAGTTCGTCTATGAGACACCACTTGGCCACAATGCCATAATGCATCAGCTATTGGACCGTTTATTTGATTCCAAAAAGGGAATTCATTTGTGCCATTTTCACTTTTAAAAACAATGTTAAATTGACTTAAATCGTCTGTTGAGCGAAAAATATCAGCAGCTTGCTTGAGCATGTTTAAGGTCATGTTTCTTTTTTCTTCAAAACTCTTTCCTTCGGTCTCTAAAGGCTCATTCACTTTTTTTAAAGCAGAGTTTAACACAACATTGGTCAATCCCAAAATATGGTCTATAGTCTCACCAGTTGTTCTCCCATCTTCACTTGGCTTGAATGCTAAATCTTCGACTCGCAAACCTTCTGTTGCCCAATAATATCTAAATCCCAGTCCATCAATCATTCTTGCTACAACGGTGCCTCCATTATACTCTGAAGGATAGTCAGGAATTTCATAATAAGGCAACTCCTTGTTTTGAGAGTTAGTGAAATTGGTCATACAAATTGAAATTAGTAATAGTACAAGTTTAGCTTTCATAGGTGTTGTGATTTTTTGAATGGTCTTTTGGTTTTAATTGGATTTACCATATTTATCATATAAATAGACCAAAGCCGTCATGGCAGCAGCACCAAGTTCCAATTCTCGTTTATTGATAGCATCAAAAGTATCGGTGGCTGCATGGTGATAATCAAAGTAACGCTGTGTATCTGGTCTAAGTCCTGCCAATACAACATTACCATCTTTTAAAGGACCAATATCGGCACCACTTCCGCCTTTAACAAAGGAATGTACTAAGTAAGGTTCAAATAAATGTTTCCAACTTAATACCTGCTTAAACTCTTTGTCGCTACAATCAAACGAAAAGCCTCTTGGTGTAAAACCACCTGAATCGCTTTCTAGAGCAAATATGTGATTTTCTCCTTTTTGTTTAGCAACTTTAGCATATTTACGTCCTCCTCGCAATCCATTTTCTTCATTCATAAAAAGCACTACTCTAATGGTACGTTTTGGACGTATTCCTGATTCTTTTAGTAATCTAAGCACATCCATAGATTGGGTACAACCTGCACCATCGTCGTGCGAGCCATCTCCTAAATCCCATGAATCGAGGTGGCCACCAACTACAATTATTTCTTTTGGGAATTCACTTCCAGTTATTTCTCCAATAACATTATAAGATTGTACATCTGGCAACTGCTTGCAGTTTTGTTTAAAATAAAATTTTATGTTGCTGTCCAGTTGTAACATGCTACTTAATAATTCGGCATGATTGGTGCTAATTGCAGCTGCAGGAATACGTTGATTAATTGGAGTATCTCCATAATTTGTTCCTCCAGTATGCGGAAAATCGTCCAAACGTAAATTCATAGACCTTACAATAACACCAACTGCACCATATTTAACAGCTTCCTTTGCACCAGAGCCTCGTTGATCTACAGCTCCTCCATAAGCACTAAAGGTATTGATTAAGGTTGGATCCATAGGTCGATTAAAAAATACAATCTTGCCTTCCAGTTTTTCGCTCCCAAGTATCTCGAGCTCTTCAACACTGTGTACTTCAACGACGTTTGCTTTTACACCAAGTGCTGGCGTAGCGACCGAACCTCCCAAGGCACTAATATTTACATTAATTGTTTCTCCAGGCGTTGTTTCTATAAATGCATGCTCAGGAGCTCCTCTCAACCATTTTGGCACCATTACTGGTTGCAGCCAAACTTTGTCCAAGCCTAGTTTATCTAACTCTTCTTTAGTCCACTGCACTGCTCTTTCGGCATTTAAGGAGCCTGATAACCTTCCTCCTATTTGGTTTGATAAATGATCCAACCATTCATAACTTTGTCCCTTAGATAGTGATGTGTTGAATATGGTTTTAATAACTTCTTGATCGGTTTGAGAGTATGAATTTACTCCTATTAGGAATGCACAAAATAAAATTACTTGCTTCATTTATTGATAGTTTTTATTTTTTTAAATATACCATTAATAGGCTTATTGAATGGTAAAGAATTCATAAAAAAAGAGGCAGTCTCAAAAGTAATTTTTAGTATCATATTGAGTACAAGTGAAATATCTAACATACATATTTAAGATTCTTCGCCTGTGCTAAGAATGGCATATTAAGTTCTTTATTACTTTTGAGGCTGCCTCTTTTATAAAACTATTAAATTTAATGCCTTAATTTTTAAAAAAAATCACACGATTAAGACACTATCTCTATATTAAGACTATAACGCTTTTAAAAAGTTTAAAAACTTTTACTCATTATTTAATTGTTCTTTGTACAAGTTAATACTTGCTTTTACTTCATCATCCAATTCAGGTTCATTTATATCTTTATATTTTTTTAGTGTTTCCAATAATATTTTAGCGACAATATAGCGTGCTGTTGGTTTATCATCGGCTGGAATGGTGTACCAAGGTGCATGAGGCTTAGAGGTTCTATTTATGGCATCTTCATAGCAGCCTAAGTACTTATCCCAAAGTTTTCGCTCTTTTAAATCGCCTGGTGAAAACTTCCAGTTTTTTTCTTGCTTATTAAGCCTTCTAAGCAATCGTTTTTTTTGTTCCTCTTTAGAAAGGTTTAAAAAGAACTTAAATATAATGGTACCATTATCTGCTATATGTTTTTCAAAATTATTTATCTGTTCAAAACGCTTATCCCAAAAATCATCATTAATATCTTCGATAGAGTTTACAGACGGAATATTTTCGCCAAGTATATATCCTGGATGCACTCTAGTTACCAATACGTTTTCGTAATGCGTCCTATTAAAAATTCCAAATTTCCCTCTTTCTGGCAATGCAATATAATGCCTCCAAATATAATCGTGAGACAGTTCTTTTGGAGTTGGCACTTTAAAACTATGTACTATAATTCCCCTTGAGTTAAAGTCTTTAAAAACTTCGCGAATCATACTGTCTTTTCCTGCAGTATCCATGCCTTGTATACAAACCAGGACAGCATATTTACCATGAGCATACATGGTATCTTGTAACTTGCCTAGTTTTTTTCTAACCTTTCGTAATTCCTTTTCAATCAATTTAGTATCAGTTTCTAAATGGTAAACAGATGATGTTTTTTGTAAACTAATGGGTTTAACAACTTTAAAATCGTTTATATCGATTTGTTTCATTGATTTATATTTTTGTTAAATATAATGAAGATTTTGTAGTTTTGAACCTTCAACAAATTTGAATGAAAAATAAGCCCCTATTTGTATTTGTTTTTTGTGTTTCTTTTACCATTAGTTATTCTCAACAATCAGATTCTACTTATATTAATTATAAAAATGGTATCTCTAAACCAAGTCTTTTAGCAACTCATCCATTTGGGATTTTCTTTACTAGAATTCAAGGAAATTTTAAGACACGCCCTAATAAAAAAACAACCATCAATCTAAGCATAGAAAGTGGTAATGTTTGGTCTGCCCCAATTACTGCTTATATACCTAATGATGAAGCGTTGAGGGAGCAAGTAAGACAGATACCATGGCATGGTACTGAATTTGCTTTTAATGTTGACGAAATAGATGCTAAACGCATTAATTTAAGTGTTGATGGTGTACTAAAAGGATTTAGAGCTAATTTGGCTTACAAAATAAACGCACAAAGTGAATTTAATTTTGGAATACGAACATTTATGCTTACCAAAGGAAAGGCACCATTTACATTACTAACCGGAGACCAGTTTATTGAAGGTTTCCATGATAATATTGCAGGCGGAAATGATCCCTTTGCGAGACGCTTATTTGGTTTAGATAAAGCCAAAATTTTATACACCGATAGGAATAACAATACTTTAGAAATTAATAATGGGGATTTTTTTATTGGAGGATTCGAGACAAGTTATTATTATTATCCTGAATTATCGATTAATTCATTTAAAAATTTCTATATCAACTTTGGAGCACATCTTGGTATTAATCTTTCAAAATACAATGCTTCATTAGATTTTGGGATTTCGACAAATATTTTAAAAACTTACGCTTTAAATGATTTAAAATATTTCCAATTTGGATTAAGCATAGGTGTGTTAAGAAAAAATGGAATAGAGTTTAAAACTAACAATATAGATTTTGGCACAAACAAATACTTAGGTTATTTGGAAAATATAATTGAGTACAATTTTATATCAAAACGAAAAACAACACATTCTTTTGGAATAGATTTTTATTTACAAACCAGTTTAAATAAAAAAGATGAGTTTGAATATATTATCCCAATTAGGAATGGTGTATCTGAAAAAGCTTGGATTACTGGAATATCCAATTTATATAAAAACAATAATTATTGGACGTTTTTGTACTCATTTACAAGAAAAACAGTTACAACAACATTCTATTTACAACAAGATTTAAATGTAAATAATAATCCAGATATTCAAACTGGTGCAAGCATTACTTTTGGGCTTAAATAACTTATAAATAGTTAGTTAAATTAAAAATAAAAACATTTAGACTTTATAAACTTAATTGATTTATCTTCTAACTAATTCATTACACATTATCGAATATTTTATTAAAAGACATAATAATTTTCTGTTTTTTACTACATTAGTCATACCTACTTAACATATTAACCCCAAAAACCATGAAAAAAAACTACTTATTTTTCTTGTTTATCACTGTATATATGCACTCTTTCGCTCAATTAAGTTGTGAAGACGCACATTCAGATGTGATTTATGCTTATTCGCACGTAAAATCTGCGTATGATTCTAATAACATTTCTCATTTAAAAGATTATTCCAAACGCTCTACAGATGCTTTTAATCGTGCCAAAAAAATATTGAATAATTGTGGTTGTGAAGCTTCTTACAACTATGCATTCGATGCTTCTGAATTACTCAGTAAGGTTGAAAACGCAAAAACATTTGAGGATGGTCGTTTTTATGTAAAACGTGCAAGAGATATTGCTAGAAACGTCATTAATGAATTAGAGTTATGTACAAAACTGACAGAGGAAGATGAAGCGCTCATAGCATTAAAATATGACCGGTTAAAACTTAAACAACAACAAATAGAATTAAGTTTAAGGGAAGAAAAAATAAAACAAAAATTAGCTGAAAAGGAAGCTGCTGAACTTAAGTTAAAAAAAGAGCAGTTTATTACAAAAAACGAATTGGCTTTAACAACTAATTTAAAAAGCTTTAATCGTATTTTAAATATCTGTGATTGTGATCTAGAGATACCTGAAATAACTTATAAAAAAGAGGTATTGCTCTCTAAGGATATTAACCAAATAAAAAAGGAGTACTTGACCATTTTTAAAAATTTGACCAGTGATTATTTAAACAAATTAAGCGCATGTACCGATTAAGTGTTGTCTGCAAGAGGTCTGGGAAAATAGAACTGTGAATTAGTTCCAGACCTCTTTCTTTTTTATTTACTAGCAAACATTTTTACATCTGCTTCACTTACTTCTATTCCTCCAAGTATTATAAGCCTTTCAACTACATTTCTAAGCTCTCTAATATTTCCTGTCCAATCGTATTCTTGAAGAAGTTTAATAGCCTTTTTAGAAAAAGATTTTTTAGAAATCCCTTGTTCATTTGCAATTTTTGAAGAAAAATATTCAACAAGTAAAGGAATGTCTTCCCTTCTATCGTTTAATGCAGGAACTTTTATTAAAATAACTGCCAACCTATGATATAAATCTTCCCTAAATTTACCTTCTTGAATTTCTTTGCTTAGGTCTTTGTTTGTAGCTGCCACTACTCTTACATCTACTTTTATATCCCTATCACTCCCTACTCTTTGTATACGGCTTTCCTGTAATGCTCTTAAAACTTTTGCTTGAGCAGACAAACTCATATCGCCAATTTCATCAAGAAAAATAGTGCCTCCATTAGCAGCTTCAAATTTTCCTGCTCTATCTTTATTTGCACTTGTAAAGGCGCCTTTAACATGTCCAAATAGTTCACTCTCTATAAGTTCGCTTGGTATGGCTGCGCAATTTACCTCAATCATTGGTCCTTTAGAGCGTTCGCTTTTTTGGTGTAACCAATGTGCTACCAATTCTTTTCCTGTTCCATTTGGACCTGTAATTAGTACACGAGCATCTGTGTGCGACACTTTATCAATCATTTCTTTAATTTGAGAAATAGCTTGACTCTCTCCTATCATTTCGTAGTTTTTGCTAACTTTTTTCTTTAAAAGTTTGTTTTCTACAACTAGTTCTTTTCTATCGAGAGCATTTCTAACGGTGTTTAACAAACGATTTAAATCTGGTGGTTTAGATATATAATCAAAAGCTCCAAGGCGCATGGTATTTACAGCAGTATCTAAATCGCCATGGCCCGAAATCATCACAACAGGGATTTCTGGTTTTATTTTTTTTATAGCTTCCAGTACTTCAACACCATCCATTTTTGGCATTTTAATGTCGCATAGTACAAGGTCGTAATCTTCATTTTTTATTTTCTCGATACCAACTAAACCATCTTCTGCTTCATCAACATTATAAGTGTCGCTTTCTTCACTCAATATTTTTGTTAATACGCGTCTAATCGCTGCTTCGTCTTCTATTATTAGTATTTGTGGCATATTTTTTATTTGTTAAATAAATGAACATCTCTTTGCGGAAATGGTATGGTTATGTTATTTTTCCTAAATAAACTGTCTATTTTAAAACGGATTTCACTTTGTGGCATTATAGCTTCAAAACTATTGTTTAACGTAAAAATGAGCTTAAAATTTAGTGAGCTGTCGCCAAAATCCATAAACAGTACTAAAGGAGGTGGATGCTTCATTACCTTTGGATGATTTTTAGCTGCTTGTAGTAGTAGTTCTTTTACAAGCTCTACATCGCTTCCATAAGCTACTCCAACGCTTACACTTTCTCTAGTTTTGGTGCCATTTTCAGTCCAATTATAAAGTATTGAGGTTAAATATTTATGATTAGGGATTACTAAAACTTTATTATCAATAGTCACAGCCCTTGTAGTTCTTAATTTTATTTCAACAACCCTACCAACTTTTCCATCAATTTCTATAATATCTCCTACATGAACCGATTGATCAATTAATATAAAAATACCTGAAATAATATCTTGAAAAAAGGTTTGAAGTGCTAAACCAACTCCAACTAATAATGCTGCTGATGCCGCAAAAATTGCTGTAACATTAACACCCATGTTATCCATGGTAATAAGTAATACTACTAGATAGATAAAATATCTAGTGAAAGAAAATACAGATGTAAATTTTAATTTATCGTCATCTGGCAGCTTTCTAGTAACCAGTTTTTTTATACCTCTTAAAAGTAAAGCAGTAAGAATAAAAACTATTATTACTACTAAAATTGTTTTTACAGAGATATGTACTGTACTACCAAATTCAAATTCATAGTTTAAAAAATCTCTAATGTTTTCCATGTCTTAATATTTCAACCATTTATAAAGCTCTTTATAACTTGGCTTTTTACCATACATTAAAATACCCACGCGATATATTTTGGCAGCAAACCAAACTGTAAACATAAAGGTAGCAATTAATAATAATACCGAAACCACTTGTTGCCAAATTGGAACACCAAACGGGATTCGCATAAGCATAACCACTGGAGAGGTAAATGGTATAAATGAAAAGACGGTTGACACCGTACCATGAGGGTCTTCAATTACTGTAAAAATACCAACATAAACCGCTAAAATTAAAGGCATTAAAATTGGCAACATAAATTGCTGTGTGTCTGTTTCGTTATCTACTGCTGCACCAATTGCTGCATATAGAGAGCTATACAACAAATAACCTCCAATAAAAAACAGCAAAAACATGATTACCAAATTGGTAAGTGGTAAATGATAAATTGCACTCATTAAGCTTTGAATTTTCATATCAGCTCCTTGAGATTCCATGGCTTGTTGCATTAACTCTTGCTGTGGTGCTTGCATTTCTGTCATATTTATTCCAAATATGGCTGAAATCACTGTCATTAAAACACCTCCAAGTATAATCCAAATAATAAATTGTGTGATTCCTGCTAAAGACGTTCCAATAATTTTTCCAAGCATTAACTGTACTGGTTTTACCGAAGAAATAATTACCTCAATAATCCGGCTTGTTTTTTCTTCAATAACGCTTCGCATTATCATGTTACCATAAATAATGATAAACATGAATAACATGTAACCTGCAAGACCTCCAAAAATGAGCTTTACAACATTGTCAATTTTAGATGTTTTTTCTCCCAAAAAACTTTCTTGAGCTATACTTATTTTTGCTTCTGAAGATTTTAATTTTTCTATATCTACACCTTGTTCTTGGAGTTTTAAATCCGTGAATTTTCTTTCAAGTTTACTTTCCAACCCTTCCATTAAGGTTATTGAAGGTGTATCTTTTGAATAAAATTTTATACCTTCTAATACTTGATCAACGGTTTTGCCTTTAGAAATATGCAATAATCCATATTGCTCTTTTTTTTCAACTTGTTTTTTGGCGTCGTTTAAAGAAATCTCATTTAAAATCACATAATTTGTATTCTCGGTACTTTTAAAAATACTTTCAACCAAACCAGATTCGTCCAATATGGAAATGGTGCGTTGTTTGTTATTATTGAGTTGCGACAAATACCCAACTACAGCAATAAGAGCAATTATTATTATTGGACTTAGAACAGTCATGATTATGAACGACTTGTTTTTGACCTTTGTCAAATACTCTCGTTTAATAATTAGTGATAAATGGTTCATAATTAACTATTCTTAACGGTTTGAATAAATATATCGTTTGCAGTTGGCACTAACTCATTAAAATGATTAACCTCGGCATGTGCTGTTAAAAACCTTAGCAAATCATTAGATGTGTCAGTATCATTAAGTTTTATGTTTAATTTTAAATCATTATTTAATGATTTATAATCTGCTTTAGAGACTTCAAATTTTTCTTTTAAGAAATTGGTCAAATCCAGCTCATTATTGGTCACTAAACCAACCTCGAATGTATTTGTTTTAAATTGTCTTTTAATGTCTTGCAATTTACCGTCCAATATTTTATTTGATTGATGAATTAATGCAATATGATCACATAACTCCTCAACCGATTCCATACGATGTGTAGAAAAAATAACGGTCGCACCTTCGTCTCTCAATTGCAGGATTTCATCTTTTATCAAATTTGCATTTATAGGGTCAAATCCCGAAAAAGGTTCGTCAAAAATCAAAAGTTTTGGTTGGTGCAAAACAGTTACCACAAATTGAATTTTTTGTGCCATACCTTTGGATAGTTCCTGGATTTTTTTATTCCACCAATCTCCAATTTCCAGTTTTTCAAACCAATATTTTAAACGTTTTTTTGCCTCACTTTTACTCATGCCTTTTAATTGAGCAAGATATAAAGCCTGCTCTCCCACTCTCATGGATTTGTACAAACCACGCTCTTCAGGTAAATATCCAATATCTTTAACATGATGTGCTTTTAAGGGCTGACCCTCCAGCAGTACCTTACCGGAATCTGGCATTGTAATTTGGTTAATCACTCTAATTAAAGTAGTTTTTCCGGCACCATTTGGGCCTAATAAACCAAATATACTTCCTTTTGGAACTTCAATAGAGACATTGTTTAATGCAGTAAATTTTCCAAAGTTTTTAGAGACTGAATCAGTCACTAATAAGTTATTCATTTAATTTCTTTTAGTGTTTAAATAAGTTGTGTAAAGATATTAAATGTTACATGAAATTAAGATGTTTTTTTTAAATAGAGTTGTGTAAAAACAAAACCCACCCTTAAAAAAATAAGGATGGGAAAAATTGCTATGAAAAAGAAAAATTACCACTAACATAAATTAGTGGTAATCCAAATATACAGTTTTTTCTTAAATAATTCTTAAAATGGTATATTATCTTAAATAATGCTCTAAATAGAAAGAAATAGATTACAAATTAAAACTAGTTGAACATATAGGTTAAGAAAACATATCTTTTACCTTTTCAAAAAAGGATCTATCTGTACTTTCTGGTTTTGGTTCGAAATGCTCATCATCTCTCATGTTTTCAAAAAATTCTTTTTGCTGTTTACTTAATGTTTTAGGTGTCCACACGTTAATATGTACTAGCAAATCTCCTTTACCATAACCATTAATACTTGGAATCCCTTTTCCTCTTAACCGCAATATTTTTCCAGATTGTACGCCAGCTTCTACCTTGATACGAACTTTGCCAGTAACTGTATCAATCTCTTTTGAAGTCCCCAAAACAGCATCAGGGTAGCTTATATATAAATCGTAATGTAAATTATCGCCTTCACGTTGTAAAGTTGGGTGATCTTCTTCGCTAATAGCGACTAATAAATCTCCCGAAATGCCATTTCCAGGGGCATCATTACCTTTTCCTGAAACTTTCAACTGCATGCCATCTACTACACCTGCGGGGATTTTGATAGATACTGTTTCTTCTTCAACAACTAAACCTTGAGCATCAGATCCTGCTGGTTTTTTATCTATGGTTTGTCCTGCACCTCCACATACGTTACATGGTGCAGAGGTTTGCATTCTTCCTAAAATGGTATTTGTAACCCTTGTAACTTGACCAGAGCCTTGACATGTTGAACATGTTTTATAAGTAGTGCCTTTGGCTTGTTTTTTTCGTTTTACTTTTACTTTTTTCTCAACGCCATTGGCAATTTCTTCAAGCGTTAACTTCACTCTAATACGTAAATTACTCCCTTTTACTACACGTTGGCGTTGGCCTCCAAATCCAGAAAATCCTCCGCCACCAAATGCACCTCCAAAAATATCGCCAAATTGACTAAAGATATCGTCCATATTCATACCTCCGCCGCCAAAACCACCAGCACCATCAAAGGCTTGATGACCAAATTGGTCATAACGAGCTTTCTTATCAGCATCACTCAAAACCTCATAGGCTTCGGCAGCTAATTTGAATTTTTCTTCTGCTTCTTTATCATCTGGATTCTTATCGGGATGAAATTTTAACGCTTGTTTTCTATAAGCTTTTTTTATTTCAGCAGCTGTCGCTCCTTTACTGAGTCCCAATATTTCGTAATAGTCTTGCTTTGCCATATATTTATTGTCCTATAACAACTTTTGGAAAACGAATTACTTTATCGCCTAAAGCGTATCCTTTTTCAATTACATCTATAATTTTGCCTTTAAGGTCTTTACTTGGCGCTGGTATTTGGGTAACAGCTTCATGATTATCTGCATTAAACACATCGCCTTTGGCCACCTTAATTTGCGATAATCCTTTTTGCTCTAAGGCGGTTAACAGCTTCTGGTATATTAACAACACGCCTTTGCGAAGTTCTTCGGCTTCTTTATCTTCATCAATATGCAATAATGCACGTTCAAAATCGTCAAGAATAGGCAACATCGCCACCATAACATCCTCAGCAGCAGTTTTAAATAATTCTATGCGCTCTTTGGCTGTACGCCTTTTATAATTTTCAAACTCTGCAAACAAACGTAAAAACTTATCTTTTTCAGACTTTAGTTCATCTTGTAATTGTTCTTCAATGGCTTGCTGAGACACCTCCTCTACTTGCGTTTCTTGGTTTGCATGGGTTTGCTCTTGGACCACATCTTCTTTTTTACTTTTCTTACTCATATTCTTCTTAAATAAACAATACTTATTTACAGTTGGCAAAAGTACTGCCATTATTATTAAAATGTCAAAATGTCACAAAATATTTTCACTATTTTTTAACTGTTGTAATTTTATGAATTATTATTTTTGCTGAAACACTAATGAAAATAACAACTATGAGAAAACCTATTTTTAAATGTATTACAATTTTTATGCTAAGTTTAGCAGTTGTAAGCTGTAAAAACAAAGCTGAAGAAGCTGTAACCACTGATGCCGTTGTTGCTACAGAAGCACAAGATAATTCTATAAAATACATGGCAAATCCAACAAACACTCTAATCGAGTGGACTGGGCACAAACCTACAGGACAGCATATTGGAACTATTTTTCTGGAATCTGGGGAATTTACTGTAAATGAAGGTAAAATTGAAAGCGGAACTTTTAAGATTAATATGGCTACCTTAAAGGAATACGATGGTAATGCTAAGCTCGAAGGCCACTTAAAAAGTGCTGACTTTTTTGATGTTGCTACTTATCCAGATGCGACTTTTGAAGTGACTGGTTTTGAGGAGGTTGATAGTAAAATGATGCTTTCTGGAAATTTAACTTTAAAAGAAATTAAAAACAATGTCACATTTCCTGTTACTTTAAGTGAAAAGGATGATATTTTCACTATTACAAGTGAAATGTTTACCATAGACCGTTCTAAATGGAATGTAAAATATGGCTCAAAATCTTTCTTTGATAATTTAGGTGATAAATTCATCAATGATGATATTGAATTAAAGATTGTTGTTAACGCAAAGAAATCTTAATGTTAAGAAACCTTTAATTTTTTTTAAGCCATTCAAAATTGAGTGGCTTTTTATTTAGCGTAAATCCTCTAAAGCTAGTTGTAAATGATGATACTTAAATTGAAATCCTAAATTCTCAATTTTTTGCGAACTCACACGTTGGCTTTCCAACACCACAGCACTCATTTGTCCTAATAGTAGCCTTAATATAACACTTGGCACTTTAGGTAATAAAATTGGTCGATTTATAGACTTTCCAATGGCTTTTACTAATTCGCGTTGCTGCACAGGATTAGGTGCTACACCATTAACTATACCTTGTAAATTGTGTTCTATAACATATAAAAACAGGTTTGCAAGGTCTTCAATATGAATCCAAGATTGCCACTGGTTGCCTTTTCCTAAAACTGCCCCAACAAAGTTTTTAATAGGAGTGACTAATTTAGGCAGTGCGCCTCTATGGTTAGATAAAACAATTCCTATTCTAATATGTGATACATCAATACTAAGCTTCTCGAATTGCAAAGCTGATGCTTCCCATTGTGTGGTTACATCAGTTAAAAATCCTGTTCCAAAATCATTAAAAGTTTCTTCATAATAATTGGTATTAGAATCAGGATAAATGCCAATAGCACTAGCAGATACCAATTGTTTTATAGGTATCTGGTATTCTTGGATAGTATTATATAACAAGTTTAACGACTGTAAGCGACTGTTTATGACTTCTTTTTTATAGTTTTTTGTCCATCGTTTAGCAATCGAGGCTCCAGCTAAATTTATAATAACTTTTACATCGTGAAAACACGATGTATCAATCTCTTTTGTTTTCGGATTCCAGTGAAAGCCTTTATAATTGGGTTCGTTTTGTAGCTTATCCTTACTCGTGGACAGGTAATAAACCGACATGTTTTTTGCGTGGCATTGTTTAACAATTTCTTGTCCAACCAAACCTGTGGCTCCTGTAATTAAAATCCGCTTCATACTACAAAATTAAGTATTGAAAACCGCAACAAGATTGTAATTAAGGTAGGTTTAACAATCTATAAGAGGCATTTAGCAATTTATTTGGTTGCTCTTAACATGTGGCGTTTTCCAGGCGGCCCTTTAAGACGCTCAACTGTAAAACCCAATTCTTTCATTGCTCGTTTTACGCTGCCAATAGCGGCATAGGTCACCAAAACACCATTAGGCTTTAGGGCATTGTACATGATTTGAAAAATCGCTTTGGCCCAAAGTTCTGGTTGCACACGTGCTCCAAACGCATCAAAATAAATAAGGTCGAATTGCTCAACATCAGTGATGTCTGAAAAGAATTGTTGCCGTTTTGTGAGCTGAAAGGTATTTGTTATAGTGTTTACTGTTTCCCATTGGGTTGCATGAAATTTCTTAAATAAATCACTTTTTTCTGAATTAATTTCTTGAGCATAATTTAATTGCGAAATTTCAGTGTCATCCACAGGATAGGCTTCTACACCAACGTAATTGATATTCAAATTTATCCTTTCAGATTCTATAGCAGTAAGAAATGCATTAAGTCCTGTTCCAAAACCAATTTCTAAAATAGATATCCCTACAGCTTCAGCTTGGCATTCTATGTTTATTAAATTACGATAATGTATAAGACCTTCTTTAATAAATACGTGTTGAGCTTCTTGTATTGCTCCATGTTTAGAATGGTATTGCTCGTTCCAATCTTCAATCTGTATGGTTTTAGAGCCATCTGCAGTGGTGATTATTTTACGTTTCAATTTGTTTGATTACTAATTTTTTAATCTTTTGTTTGAGAAACAAAGCACCCTTATCATTTTTTATTTCATCATTAAAACAAGCGCAAACTGTTTTTTGGTTTACTTAGCAATGGTCTCTGCAAATTCCTTGTTCTTACAAGAAAATACCAGAAAAAATAAGCAATAAAAAGGCACCTTATTGTTTATAACTTAACGTTTTTAGAATGTTTTTCATTAATAGCAAATATAACACATTAAGCAATTATGTGTTTTTTATAAGGATGAATTTGTTTAATTTTGCGCCTTAAATACTTTGAAATGCTAAACCTTAAAAACAGTAACATTGAAGTAACAAAAGTTTCTGCATCCAAAATAAATGATGTCGAT
>CALZKX010000122.1 GCA_945788155.1 uncultured Flavobacteriaceae bacterium | reverse complement strand
ATGTACTTTGGTCACCTCTTTTAGATTACTTAAAGAAGTTTCTACATTGGTTTTACAACCACTACATGTCATTCCGGTTACTTTATATGTATGCTTCATCTGTTAAGATTTAATTTTTTTATCAGTCAGACATAATTCGCCATTGAACAATTACTCACGTATTTTAAATTTTGGTGTTCGTGAATCTTCGATTTCTATTGGTGTCAAAAGATGTTACGGCTCATTTCATCGTGCTTATAAATATGATTTGTAATTAATTTTGCCTGCTTTAATTGTTTAATCTTTAAGCAGTAACACAAATATCCCAATTTCTTTAAACTATGTTGTATATTATTTTCTCTTAAATGTGTCTAATTTTCAACACGTTGTTTTTTAAGTGCTTTTTATATTTGTAATGAACATCTGTTTTGATCATTACCCTTTCCTTTCACCATCCCTTATTCTAATACGGCTATCAACATTGCTTACATAAATTAAGCCATCACCTCTCTCACCAGTCCGAGCGTGAGTTCTAATGGTGTCTATAACTTTATCGACATCTTCCTTGTTACAAACAATTTCTATTTTGACAATCTTATTATGTAAGAACGGGAATTTCAAACTTGGGAATTGTGTATCCTCATCTGAATAATCGCCAACACCTTCTCCTTCAAATACTGTAAAACAACAGAATTGGTCTTTCTTTAAACTTTTAGCTACTTCGTTTAGCTTTTCTGGTCGAATAAATGCTTTAATCTCTTTCATCTTTTTAATTGTTTTTTTGATTAATTAGCTGGTTTAACAGTGCTAAAAACAATTATTAAACCAGCGTTGTTATTTATTACATAGACTTAAATGTTTCCTTAACACTGCCACAGCTTGCCATGGGCTTTCCCATATAAGGGTTTACAATATTGCTGGAATTGGAAAACCAATAAGAGCCTTCTCCATCATTCGCCATTGGGCAAAATGTTTTATAGATTTCACCTTCTACAACATTATCATTAAGTAAAGGTTCTAAAGCTGTTGTAAGTTTTGCAAATATGATGCGTTGCTCTGTGATATTGGATTTTGATGCCATTTGTGACGCTACTTTTTCAGCCTCTTGCGCTTTATCATATTTTTTCAATATTTTAACAAGCATTTTTGAAGCTTTTTGTGCTTTTTCTGAATTGGCTTCCACTAATGCATCTTTAATCATAGTATAATGCATATAGGCTTTGGTAAGGTTTTTATCGTTTAGTTTTACCATATTATCATTATGAGCCATCATATCATGATTGCTCTTTTTCATATTCATATTACCATGATTATGCTGTGCATAGGTAAAGTTTGATACGCTTGCTATGAAAGCGATTATTGCTATTGACTTTAATTTTAATTTTAAATTTTTCATTTGTTTTTATTTTTATACTTCAAATAGTTTTCTTTAGATTCGAAATAAGCGACTTCCCCTTCTTCTTTCATCAATACAATATAGGCTTCTGTTTTATCTACAGGTTTGTTACTGTAAGGATCAATACCTGTTCGTGCAGATTCCTTTTCATTTAAAGTGCCTACACACATTTTGCAACAACCGTAATAAGTTTTGCCATCAACAGGAACAGGAATTTGGGGTTTACCCATATAGGCATCATTTACCATACAAACTAATTCATTTGGTACTTGTGAACCTATAACATAATTCTGTTGATCCGTTTTATTTTCTGTATGTTTTATATCCTTTTTGCTGTGATCATGTTGCGCATAAGTAAAATTTGATACGCTTACCATGAAAGCAATCATGACTATTGATTTTAACTTTAAATTTTTCATATGTTTTATTATTTTATAATGACTGTTTTATTGTCTCCACAGGTTAACATTTTGGATCCTAAATATGGGTTTTTAATAGCTTCATCAAGGCTTAACCAATAAGCTCCATTATTGTTGTCTGCCATAGGGCAAAATTGCTCATAGACCTTCTGGTTAACTCCAAATAATTTTACGCCTTTTGATAAATGTGCCGATAAATGCTTAAAGTGGCTGCGTTGTTCTTCTATATCTGAGATTTCTGAAATGGAACTTGCCGATCCTGAAACTTCTTTTGAAATGGTCATCCAATGGTTATGTGCTTTATTGTCTGTTAATTGCTTCATATCTACCTTTTTCATGGCACTCAACAACTCTTTTGCAGCAGCACTAGCAGCACTACTGTCATCACCTACAAATCCATCTTTTAATTTAATATAAGCATTGAACACTTGTTCCAATTGGTTTTTAAAAGTGTTTGTTGTAGTTATACGCTGGTTCATATCTGTATGATCTGTTTCAGCTTCCATTGTAGTGTTACTCATATCCATTTTAGAATGATCTACGCCATCTGCATTTGAATCACCTTCCATAGGTGCACCACCATGATTATGACCTGTATTAACAACACCTCCTTCTGGGTTCATCATGCTTTTTTGGCCCAACAATTGTGCCGAGGCGTCAATCCTAAACACGCCATTAGTGGCAACAATTTCACCTTCTTCCAAACCATCTTGAACACTGTAAAACTGTCCCATATCCTGTCCCAGTTCTATTTCTCTATATACGAACGAAATGGTATTTTCGTGTGGTACTTTTACATAAACCACAGCGCGTTTTCCGGTCCAGAGTACTGCCGATTTTGGTATGACAATGGTATTTTCCATACCTTTCATTTTTGCCTGAATGATGCCGCTTGCATACATTTCTGGTAGGAGTTTGTTACCAGGGTTATTTATCTCAACACGTACTTTGGCAACTCGTGTATTAGAGGATACAAAAGGATCGACATAGGTGATTTTACCTTCAAAGGTTTTACCAGGGATAGCTTGTATGTTGAAGCTTACCTTATCGTTAATGTGTATCCATGGAATATCGGCTTCATAGGCTTCAAACATAACCCAAATAGAGTTTAAATTTGCAATATCAAATAAATTGCCACCAGCCTTGATATAGTCTCCAAGCTCTACATTTCTACTCATGACATAGCCTGAATGATCTGATAAAATATCGATTTGCTCCTGTACATTTCCGGTTGCTTCAATGGCATCGATTTGTTTATCAGACAGTTTCCATAATTTTAATTTATTACGTGATGCGGTATAAAGTTGTGGGTAAATATCTTTGGACTTAATCGCTTCGAATAATTCTTTTTGAGCAGAAATTAATTCAGGTGAATAAATACGTACTATTTTTTGACCAGCATATACTTTTTCTCCAGTAAAGTTTACGTACAATCGTTCAATACGACCAGGAATGTGAGACACTTGAGAGTACAATCTTCGTTCGTCTGGTTTTACCCTACCCAATAATCGAATTTCTTTGCTGGCACTTGCTTTTTCAACTATTGTGGTTTGTATATTTGCCAATTGATACGCTTCTTCGTTCATTACAATTTCGTTGTCTGCAATGTTTTCTGAAGAACTGTCCTCTTCTACCAATGGAATAAGTTCCATTCCACAAATTGGACAATTTCCAGGCTCTTCTAATTTAATTTGCGGATGCATAGAACAAGTCCACAATTGTGTTACCGGATCTTGAACAAATTCGTGTTCGCCATCTGTATGTGTAGTTTCTGAACTTCCGCCAGAAAACACGTTTCCTAAAATAATTCCGAGTATTAAAATACCGGCTGCTATGATGTATTTTTTATATTTTTCCATGATATTCATATTAATTTCCTATTAAGTAATCCATAAATGCTGCTGCGGCATTTTTATCTGTTAATGCTTTTTGATGTTCTAATTCGTATTTGAGTAATTGACGTTCTATACGTAATACCTCTTCAAAATCTTTGGCGTTTGTAGAGTACGATATAATTAATATGTCCAATACTTTTTTGGCAATTTCAGACTGCTTTAAGTTTAATGCAATACGACGGTCGCCATCGTTAAAATCTTTATACGTGTTTTCATATACCGAACTCAAGGTATTTTTTTTGTCCTCTTTTCTTGAAATTTCGGCTTCTTGCCTAAACTGTGCTTCCTTAATCAAGGCTTTATATTTTTTACGATATAAAGGAATTGTAACGCCTACTGATGGAAACAAGAAAGCATCTTTACCGTTATTTGCAACGGAAGATCCTGCGTTTTCGCTAACAATGGTATAACCAAGTCCTATTTTGAATTTTGGTAAACCTTGCTTTTGTGCAACAATTTCTTGATTTACAAAGGCATTCAATTTATGCTCTATGCTTTTTATTTGATGGTTTGAGGCATAAATTTCATCGAGCATATTCAATTGATCTAAAGGAATATCTTCCTGCCACAGCAGTTCTGGAACTATAATTTCAGAACTATCATCTATATCCAACAGGTTATTGAATTTTACCTGCAAAGCATCTTTGGTGTCCAAAAACAATGATAATTGATTTTCCAAATCGTTCAACTCCAATTCTACGCGCAACTCATCAACAATTGAAGCATTTCCAGCTTCAATTTTAACTAACGATAAGCGTTTAAAAACCTCTAGAATTTCAATATTTTCTTTTGTTATTTCAATAGCCTTTTCAATAAAATAATAGTTGTAATAGGCTGTTTTTACTTCAAAGAATATATTGGATTTTGTGTTTTCAAAGTCTTCATATTTAGCTTTCGCCAATTCTGTAGCCACATCTTCCTGTGCACTCAAGAGCCCAAACCACGGAAAGCTTTGTGCTAAATTAAAGGTCGCTCTTTGAGGTCCAACCCTTGTTTCTGGTGATTGAATAAAATACCCAAAAGCAGCACTTGGATCAGGTAAAGCACCTACTTGAGGTACTTTTTCCATGGCAGCCATATAATCGTTGAATTTTGCTTTTAGGGCAGGATTATTATTGGCTGCTATTTCGAGATAGTTATTTAAATTTTCTTGACTGAAAAGGCTTGTAGTAAGCATCAACATCAGACTAAAGAAAAGATATGTTTTAGTATTCGCTGTCATCT
>CALZKX010000121.1 GCA_945788155.1 uncultured Flavobacteriaceae bacterium | reverse complement strand
ACCTAGTGGAAGAATTGCATTTAAAAATGCTAGAATTATTACAATGCAAGGTGATAAAGTCATTGAAAATGGAACTATAATCGTTAACCAAAATAAAATTGAAGCCATTGGAACTTCTTCAGAAGTTTCAATTCCATCAAATGCAAAAGTTTACGATGTATCAGGAAAAACCATTATGCCTGGAATTGTAGATGCTCATGCGCATATAGGAGGTTTTCGTGATGGCTTAACAACTCAAAAACATTGGCAATTTTATGCTAATCTAGCTTATGGAGTAACTACTGCACATGACCCATCAGCGAATACTCAAGCGGTTTTTGCTTTATCTGAATTACAGAAAAATGGAACTTTAGTTGGACCAAGATTATATTCAACAGGACATATATTATATGGTGCCGAAGGCGACTTTAAAGCAGTAATAAATAGTTTGGATGATGCTCGTTCCTCAATAAAACGAACCAAAGCATTTGGTGCATTATCAGTAAAAAGTTATAATCAACCGCGTCGTGAACAACGTCAGCAAGTACTACAAGCAGCTCGTGAAGAAGGTATTTTTGTGGTGCCTGAAGGAGGTTCGACTTTCTATCATAATATGACGATGATTATGGATGGACACACTGGAGTTGAACACAATATTCCAATTGCTCCAGTTTATAAAGATGTAACAACGCTTTGGGGAAATAGCAATACTGGATACACGCCAACACTTATTGTAAATTATGCAGGCATGAGTGGTGAATATTATTGGTATCAAAACACAAATGTGTGGGAAAACGAAAAGCTTTTAAAATATATGCCCAGAAGCATTGTTGATGCACGTTCAAGGCATCGTGTAATGGTGCCTCAAGAAGAATATGAGAATGGATATATAGCAAGTTCAAAAGTATGTAAAGCACTAACTGATGTTGGTGTAAAAGTAAATCTTGGAGCGCATGGACAGTTACAAGGTCTAGGTGCGCATTGGGAATTATGGATGTTACAGCAAGGAGGTATGACCAATATGGAAGCACTTAGAGCTGCTACATTAAATGGTGCTGAATATATTGGTGCTGGAAACGACATTGGCTCACTGGAAGTTGGAAAACTTGCCGATTTAATTGTACTAGATAAAAACCCTTTAGACAATATTAAAAATACTGAGAGTGTTTTTTACACCATGATTAATGGTCGCTTATATGATACCGAAACCATGAACGAAATTGGAAATCGCGAAAGCACACGAGGTAAATTTTATTGGGAAAACAATAAATACAATATAGCTTTTCCTTGGCATGAAGAAAGTCAAAGTTTTACCAGGGAAACTTGTGGTTGTATAATAGGAACTCATTAAGATAAGTTGTATACTACTAAAAAGTGGCTGTCTAAAAAGTGTCATTCTGAATGAAAACGAAGAATCTCTTAAAAATTAGAATGTTGATTTATAGATTATTGAGGTTTTTCGACTAACAAAATGACAATAAAAACACTTTTCAGGCAGCCTCCTTTTATTTATATCTTCAAATATTTTAAATATAGGCAAGATATTAATTCATGAAGTTTTTAAAACAATAATATTCTTATTTTGGGATAATATCATCTCCATCTTTTGGAATAATATCTCCCGAACTCTTTGGAATAATATCTCCTGAATTCTTTGGAATAATATCTCCTGAACTTTTTGGAATAATATCTCCTGAACTCTTTGGAATAATATCTCCTGAACTCTTTGGAATAATATCTCCTGAACTTTTTGGAATAATATCTCCTGAACTTTTTGGAATAATATCTTCAGAGTCCTTTGGAAACTTTCCACTCTTATTACTAGAATTTTCGTTGGTAGCCATTACGCAGTTTTTTTAGTTAATTATATACTATATTAGTGAAAATATGTAACTTTAGCAAGTAAATTCACCCATTTACGCTTAACCGACTTTACTAACTAACTTAAAATGAACCTAAAAGGTTTTGTACAAGAGTGCCATAAAAAGAAAGTATTTAAAATGCTTTCAATATATATTGTATCAAGTTGGGTAATTCTACAAGTTTTAGCACTTGTAGCTTCTCCACTTGGACTTCCTGAAAAAACAGTTACTTATCTCATCATACTATTACTAATTGGGTTTCCTATTTACATCTATTATGTATGGAAATTTAGATTACTTAGGTATGAAATACAGCAAACTGAAGATCCAACTACACCATATAACAAAAGTGCATTTCAAAAAATGTATTTTTCATCTTTGTTTTTCATTGGTATACTTTCTGGAATAGCAATTACCTTTATTATTAAAAATAACTTTGGAAAGGATTTTTCTTTAGATAAAATTAACAGCAATGATAAAATTGCTGTTTTAGAATTTACTAATAATACAAATGATGAAGAATTAGACATTATTGGAAAAATAACTGCTAATTGGATTATTCACGGTATTACTGAGAAAGAAGTTGGTCAAGTTATTTCACCAAAATTAGTTAATGATTATGCGAGTGTTGTTAAATCACAGGCTGGAGCAGTTGATTTGACAAATTTACTTAAAAACTATTTTAAACCAGGTAAAGTAATTGAGGGTGGTTTTTACAAAGAGAAGGACCAACTTTTATTGCAAGGCTCAATTAAAGATGGTCAAACAGATAAAACATTAATTTCATTTGAAACTATTAATTGTGACCCAAACTCTCCTATAGATTGCGTCGAAGTACTTAAGCAAAAAATATTAGGATATTTTGTTGTTGAAGGAGATACTGTTAAATATTACGAAAAAACACCTCCAAAATTTGATGCCTTAATATTCAATCAAAATGCATTAGAAAATTTAAATAATGATGAAGTTTTTCTTGACTATATTAATAAGGCTATAAAATCAGATCCAAATTTCTTTGAACCAAAGATTCACAAAATAGCTCATTATTATAATAATGGACAATATAAAATTGCAGATTCTTTAAGGTTATTAGCTGACGATAAGTCAAATTTGAGTAAAAGACAACAGAATATCATGCTGTTTTATGAGGCAATACTAAATGGAAAAAATGATAAAGCATATCGAGCGCATAAAAATGAATATAAAAAGGCCTATAAAGATCTATCAACAAATATGAGTAACATGACTATTGCTTTGCAATTAGTTAATCGTCCAGAAGATATTGAAACTATCTATGAAGAAATAGACATGGAGGATATGGTATTAGAAAATTGTCAACGTTGTGGATTTCGTTATTATTTGAAAGGTCTTGCAGATGTAGAACTTGAAAATTATAATGATGTAATAAAAACACTAGTTCCAATAACAAACATAATTGAAACTAATTACTTAAAGAGACCATTGATTAGTGCTTATGTAAAATCTAATAAATTAATAGAACTTGAAAACTATTTAGCTGACTATAATCTAACAGCTGATACTGAAGATATAGATTATTTGTCAGTTTTTACAGGAATTCAATTAATCAATGCAAATCAAATTGAAGAGGCCAATAAATATTTCAATAAAATTATTACACGGAATAACAACCCTCCAACTAAAGCTAATTTAGCAAAAGCCTATTATTTTAAAGGAGATTATATAAACTCACAAAATCATTACAAAACACTTTTTGATACTGAACCAGACAACATTGAATATCTAGTTAATTTAGCTAATAGTTATTTTAAAAATGGAAACTTTGAAGAAGCAAAAACTACCATCGAAAAATTAGATAACTTAAGAACTAATTACCAATTTGGAGCTATTGATTATGGTTGGGCACAATATTACAATTCAATCGGAGATAAGGATAAAGCCTTAGAATTTTTATTAAAAGCTGTATCGCAAGGGTATAATTTTACACCTTCAACATTTCAAAATGACCCTCATTTTAAAACTATTAAAGACAGTCCTGAATTTAATAACCGAATAATGAATTATTGGAAAAATAAAACACTATGATTAACTTTCAAGAAGTAGAGCACGTTGTTAAAGAAGCAGAAAAAACTGCTGAAAAAGCAGTTAGTAAACCAGATACAATAAACCAAATTATAAATTTATTAGACGTAATTATTTGGCCATTAGCCATAATTTTGAGTCTCTATTTATTTAGAAAACAAATTAAGGGCATGATGGATAGGTTTAAATCTCTGAAAATTACCAAGGATGGAGCAGAATTTTCACTTGGCGATGAAGTAGATGATTTTTCAAAGGTAGCTGGAATGGCAGAATCAGATAATTTACTTATTGGAGTGGGTCAACCAATCTCAAAAAGTAGTGGAGATATAATTCCTAAGGGAAGCGGAGACATTATCCCAAAAGGTTCAGGAGACATTATTCCAAAAAGCGATAAAACAGTTACACCCAAAAAGAGTCATGCTGAATCTCCTTATCAAGAATTATTGGAATTAAAAGATGCTATTAATCAGAAACTAAATAAGATTGCAATTCAAAACGGAATCAACACTTCTACCTCTTCAAATTTTACTTTAACCAGTGTTTTAGAAGAACAAAATAAGATAAGTAGTGACACTGCACGTAAACTAAAAAAACTCATTGAACTAACTAATAAGGGATTAAATTCACCTGGTATAACACATGACCTAGTTTCTAAAATGAAAAGAATCTTTAATAATATAGCATTATAAATAATGAGAAAATTGGAAAATGCTTATGCTCTAATAATTGGTGTTGATAACAAGCAAGAACAAGACATCTTTTTAAAAGATGCTCAAGCCATGTATGATGTACTCACCGATGAGACATTATGTGGCTATAAAAAAGAGAATATTACTCTTCTTCTTGATAAAGAAGCTATAACAGAAAACATCATTGGAGCTTTAGATAACTATATTCAAAAGATAGATGAAAACTCGTCATTTCTTATTTTTTATTCTGGACATGGAGGTTATCATGAAGGTAAATCTTTTTTATTACCATATTTAGCATCTAGTGAAAATTTGATTTTTGGTAAAGATTTACGTGCAAAACTTAGTGAAATAAAATCAAAAAGAATGTTCGTTCTTTTTGATTGTTGTCATTCAGGCGGATTTTTTGATGGCAAAGATGAGACTATTACCTTAAATATTTCAGAAAATAATATTTCTAGATCCTCAACTTTAGAAGGCATAGCACAAGAAATAGATGATGAACAAGGGATGGTAATTATGGCTTCTTCACAAGTACATGAGCGTTCATGGGCACAAGGAGGAGATGACTGTAGTTTTTTTACCGCAAGTCTAATGGAAGCTTTTAAAGCTGAGCATTTAAAACACAAACACTTTCTTGTTGATGAATACGTCAGGACTGTAGATACTGCTAATTATGTGTTTGAAAGAACTCCAGAAAAATATCTGGCAATGAAAAGAGAAAAAGATCCTAAGGGTCTTGAAATGAGAGAAAAAATTCAAATGCCCTATGCAAATCTACAAATGAGTGCAGATTTTGCAATTTGTTTTATTCCTGAAGAACTCAAACATAAAGTTTCCGTTAAAAAACATCTAAAAATCAATCGAGATCGTGAAGACATCATTTCCAAAAGTAATGATACGCCGTCCTGGGAAAGAGAAGAAGGGAATAACCTTCTCTTGTTCCTCCACGGATTTTCAGGTGAAGCAAAAGACACATTTGGAAATATTCCTAACATGTTACAATCTGACTCAAATTTTGATGGTTGGGCCATGAAACCCTTAGGGTATGCTCCTGTGGCACAACCCAAACTAGGCAAAGATATTTGGGGAGCTATACTTGATGTCGATAAAATTGCAGGATTCTTAAAAACTTCTATTCAAAACAAATTTAGAAAATATGATCGCATCGCTATTGTGGCCCATAGTTTAGGAGGATTGGTTGCACAAAAAACCATTTTATTATTAGATGATGATAGTAGAAACAGAATTTCTCACTTAATCATGTTTGGAACACCAAGCAACGGCATAGCTCCTGAAGTTTTGGACAAACAGTGGAACAAAAAATATAGTGAACTTAGTAGCGAAGGTGAATACATTCAATCATTACGAAAAGAATGGAAAGAGACCTTTAACAACACATATCCATTTAAATTAAAAGTAGCAGCATCAACTGAAGATGAGTATGTATCTCTTGAATCTTGCCATAAACCATTTGCGCAAGAACATAGAGAGTTTGTAGATGCAAAACATTTAATGATGGTAAAACCTAAGGATGATAAGGATGATGCATATTCTTTAATCCTAAACACTTTAACTGGTAGTAAATTCTTTAATCAATATACCAACAAAGAAGAAATCAACTTGGTTCTAGGAAAGTATGACAATGTAATACAAAAACTACTTCCAAATAAAGATGATTTAGATAAAAGAGGATTAACTCAACTAATATTTGCCTTAGAAGGGCTTGAACGTAAGGAGGAAGTCTATGATATTTTAAACAATCATCGTCTTAAAGATAATACAGACTTAATGGGAATTATTGGCGGAAGGCATAAACGTGATTATTTAAAAACCTTTTCATATAAATCCTTTGAATTGTCACATAAATATTATGGCAAAGCACTAGAAATATCCGTTGAAAATGAAGTTGATTCACAAATCTATTATCATGCCATTAATTTAGCCTTTTTGAGCATAGTTTCAGACCCAGAAACTGGTAGAGGTGAAATGAAAAAATATGCCAATCAAGCATTAGAAGCAGCAAACAAATGTGATGACTCCTGGAAATATGCAACGATTGCTGAAGCTAACATGTATTTAGGGAATTTAGATACTGCAAAAAAGTTTTATATAAAAGCTTCAGAAGGTATGGGTATTAGAGAGAAATTATCCATGCACACCAATGCTTACGCTGGTTATGTGGCGTTAGTAAATAAAGAAAATGATGAGTTTACTCAGTTTCTTAGAGAACAATTATTAGGTTAATATGCTAACTTTTAAGAAAGACAATATTCCTAATTTAAAATTTAAAAAAGCTATTAAAAAGCCCATTCCAATTCAATGCATTCAAATAGATGAACCATTTACTGTTGAAACTATCGAAGGCACTATGAAAGGCAAAAAAGGAGATTGGTTAATGGTTGGTATTAGTGGAGAAATGTACCCATGTGATAATGCCATATTTGAAAAAACATACAATCTAACAAAATAATTACTATATTAACCATCCCTCAATTAATCCTAACAAACTAAAAACTAATATTATGAGTGCAGAAACCATTTTCGTTAGCTACTCTAGTAAAGATAGACCCTTTGCGTTAGGGCTAGTCAATGAATTGCAAGAATTAGGTGCCAATGTATGGATAGATCAATTAGGAATTGGTCTTGGTGAAGATTGGGACGATGCCATTGAAGAAGCCTTGGAAAAATCTGAAACCTTTATGATTATTTTATCACCAACATCTGTGGAATCTCGTAATGTTAAAGATGAAGTGAACATCGCCATAAACTCCAAAAAGAAATTGGTGCCAATCCTCATTAAACAATGTGAATTGCCAATGCGTTTACAACGTAGGCAATATGCAGACCTTACCAATAATCCAGATAAAGCCATCCATGATATTTTAAATTTTCTAGGCCTTCAGCAAAAAGCATCCGAAAATTTAAAAAAAATATTGTCGCTCATTGGTATTACTGAAGCACCTAAAAAATTCTTTCAAAAAATAAAAGTAGAAAACTCAGAAAAGGAAATTGAAAAGGAAATTGATGCTGAAGACCTACTTGTATCCGAAGTCGAAATTGACAGTGCCATTGCCATGCACAAAAAAGGCATTAAAAAAAGTTGGCAAATGATAATAATTGTAGCTATTGCGAGTATTTCGTTATTTGGAATATTAGGATTCACCAAATTAATAACTGTTCCTTTTGAGATAGCTGCTGCTGGTAGTTTAGCTCTCAATTTACTTTCAATCAACCCTTTTGGCACTATAAAAAAACGTGAGCGATATATTGACCTTATGGATCTTCTAAAATTAAAACGCGAACGCCTCACTCGTGTTATGAATAAACTAACAGATGAAGAAATTGAAAAATTTAATACTGAATTCTATAATTATATAAAAATTTAAAAAAAATTAAAGCGAATGAAACGCATTGATGATAAAATAAAAGAAATAGAGAAAAAAGATAAAACCAACCGTTGGGTTTATTATTTTATAGTTGCCCTGCTTGCAGCTTTCCTTATCTATGCAAGTACCACAAGAAAACAAATAGATTTAAAGGATGCCCAAATTGATGAACTAACTATTAAAAATTCTGAAACCTATAAAAAGCTAGATAGCACTTATACCAAATTGGAAGAAACTTATGAAGCTTTAAAAAATAGTTTACAACCAGAACAATATTGGTCATACATAAAAGACGGAAATTCTGTTGAAGGATATATTGAATACTTGACAAATATCTGGGGTATCTATCGCGACTCGCTTGATATGAATACCGCAATATCCAATATAAAAACATCTAACGCAATTGGTGAAACTGGATGGTTGTATATTGGGAACGAAACCGACAATGGTCCATATGTACAGCCTACAAAAGGTCAAGTAGCAAAAATAATTTGGAGACGTGGACAAGAAGAAAAAGGGCAAATATCTTCAATAGAGAATACTAAACCAAAAGAAAATGATATCATCAAGTTGGTTAAATCTACTAACAGAATCACATATAAAAACGCCAATTTTAATTCTACAAAAAACAAGGAAGGTTGGCGACCAAGTACCAAAGCATTTATTTCTGAAATAAAAAAGAATGATGCAGAAGTTTGGGTGAAAATAAGGTATTATTAAACAAAAATTCTAAAAGCCATTTTTTTAATATTTGGCTTTTTTTATGCATTATTTAATCTTATGGAATATGTAATTATTTGTCTAGTTGCTTTTTTAACTTCCATTCTAACCTTTTTTTCAGGGTTTGGTTTAGGTACTATTTTAATGCCAGTTTTTGCATTGTTTTTTCCAATTGAACTAGCCATTGCTTTAACTGGAGTAGTACATTTTTTTAATAATATTTTCAAACTCTTCTTGGTTGGAAATAAAGCTAATAAAAGTGTGCTGATACGATTTGGGATTCCTGCAATAATTGCTGCTTTTATTGGTGCTTGGGTACTTTTAAATATAACCGATTTACCTTCTATTTACAGTTATGCAATTGGCAATAAATCGTTTGAAATTACACCAGTAAAATTAATCATTGCTATTGTATTGATTGTGTTTTCAGTAATAGAGTTATTGCCCTTTTTTGATAAACTACAGTTCAACAAAAAACAATTGCCCTTTGGTGGCTTTTTAAGTGGATTTTTTGGAGGTCTTTCTGGACATCAAGGAGCACTTAGGACTGCGTTTTTAATTAAATCTGGTTTAACCAAAGAAGCTTTTATTGGCACTGCAGTTGTTATTTCCAGTTTGGTAGATTTTACAAGGATATCGATGTACTCAACCAGAATGCTAGACTCTGGTTTGTATGAAAATATACCATTGATTATTAGTGCAACACTTGCAGCAATAATTGGTGCATTTATTGGTCATAAATTGTTAAAGAAAGTGACTTTGAAATTTATTCAAAAATTTGTGGCAGTATTCCTAATCATAGTTTCAATGGCATTAGGAATTGGCTTAATCTAATTAACGTGAATTCGGTATAACTAAAAGTATATAGTCAAAATATAGTTACTTGATTGTTAGTGTAATACGTGTTTATTTATTGTAAACACCCTCCTTGCTCCTCCCTCAAGGGAGGAATTCTCAAAGATGACATTGTCCCCTTGAGGATTATCGAGATAAAAGCGACAGCTTTTGTTGAAGATACTGAGCGAAGCTCATTAGGGATGTTTTTATTTCAATCAGCTTATAGACAATGACTTTTATATCGAACTCAAGTTAATTAAGTTTTCTGCTTTTTCTTTCTAGCAGCTGGAAACAATACATTATTTAAAATAAGTCTGTAACCAGGCGATGTTGGGTGTAAATCCAATTCAGTTTTTGGGTCACCTACTCTATGCGTATAATCTTCAGGATCATGACCTCCATAAAATGTGAAAAAGCCTTTGCCTTTTATACCATGAATATATTTAGCTTCACCATTGGTTTTGTTTTCTCCTAAAACTAAAACATTAGACTTTATTTCATCTCTTGTAAACGATGTAGTTTGCCCCATAAACCCTTTAACCAAGGCTGTATGGTTTTGATTAAGCATGGTTGGAATTGGATCCCATTTAGCCGAAAAATCCATCAATGTAAAATAATCGGTTGTTTTTGGAATACGCCTTTTTTGGGTCATATCGATTGAAGAGAACTCATATACATTAGGGCTACGTTCTAATATATAATCGGTAAATGCAAAGGTTTTGTTATAGTCTATTT
>CALZKX010000120.1 GCA_945788155.1 uncultured Flavobacteriaceae bacterium | reverse complement strand
GAATTTACTCCAAATAATGGTTGGAGGGCATCGGACTCAATTGCTTGGAAAAAAGCTGGTTTTACTATTAAAAGTATAAATCGTTATGGAGCTTTTGCAAGAGTACATGCTGTTACTTTTAATCCTGGAACAAATATTTGGACTGGTGTTGCAGATCCTGACTGGGAAGGCACTGCCGAGGGCCCAAAAAAATCAGATTGTGAGTATTAAATACTTCTAAGTAAAGGTCGTGTTAAACAAGTAGGTCCTCCACCTCCTTTTACACTAATTTCTTCACCTTTGTAAGTAGTCACTTTACATCCTGTACGCTCTAATAATTGTTTTGTTTTTGGGTTTCCGGCAACCATTAAACACTGTCTTGGTGCTATGGCTAATACATTACAACCCATGGATTCAAATTCTTCATCAAGAACTTCTATCAACTCAAAACCTCTGTCCAATAACTCATTCCTGAATTTAATAGGCATTAATGGCGAATATACCACTGCCAAGTCTTTATCTACAGGGCTTAAAATACTCATCAAATGGAACACGTCATTTTTTCCTTTATAATGAGGTAATTCTACAACGGTAATTTCGATACCTTTTGGTTCTAACAATGCTTTTAGTTGTTCAATGCCTTCTCGATTGGTTCTATAAGTATGTCCAACAGCCAACGTTGTTGAATCTAACCAAGCCACATCGCCTCCTTCTAAGGTTCCTGGTGCTTCTATAATTCCTAATATTGGAATATTTTTTTGTTTATAAGCTTCCAAATGTGATTTTGGCTCATTAATACGTCCTCCTTTTCCCATGTTGCAAATTATCATACCAAAATCTGTGGCAATAGAAGCATCTCTGCAATATATAGAGTCAATTTTTACATTCCTATCAAAAGGGAAGTTCAGTAATTCAATATTGTTTTTAATAAAATATGCTTGAAAGCTATTATACTCCTCCATAGCATTATCAAAATCTGGACGAGACAGATAGTTAAGTTCTTGCCATTGTTCACTTAAATGAATATCTGATACAAAAGCATTTTTTGCTGGCTTTATAAAAACCTTTTGTAGTTTTAAATATTCTGAATGGCAAGTTGTATTCATTTACTTTTCTCTCTTATTCCATTGCATTAACACATAAAATGGTATTCCAGCCATTAACAATAAAAATCCGTAAAAAACGATATCAGTACCTGCTCCAAAAATAGCCCAAATAGAATATGTTGCACCAAGAGTTCCTAAAGCAAACGTTTTAAAAGCATTATTAAAGTGTAACTTCTTTTCTATCTTAACTATAATATAGGCAGCTGCAACAAATAAATAAGGAATAAGTGCAGTAAATACGACTAAATTAGCTAAATCTGAAAATTGGTCTACCAATCCTTTGGTATAATTCATTAACATAATAACAGAAGTTAAAATACTACCAATTATCAAGCCTAAATAAGGTGCTCCATTTTTATTTTCTCTCTTAAAAATTCTAGGGAACATATTATCTTTTGCTGTAGCCATGGGTAATTGACCAGACATTAATATCCATCCATTTAAACAACCTAAAGCAGAAACAGCTGCACCAGCTGCCACAAAATATCCAGCATACTCGCCTCCAATTATTTTGCCTGCATCGGCAAATGGAGCTGGTGAATTTTGTAAAACATCAATAGGTAACATACCAAACAATACTATGGTTCCTAAAATATAAACAAGTGTAGCAATGATAGTTCCTAGCATCGTTGCCCTTGGTATTGTCTTCTCTGGATTTTTAATGCTTCCTGCTGGAATCGATGCCGATTCAATCCCTAAAAAAGCATAAAGTGCAAAAGATGCAGCACCTGCTAGAGCCACCAAATCAGAACTTTCTGTTAAGTTAAATGAAGGAAAATTATTGATATTAAAGTAAAATACACCCAATAAAATAACAAACACTAATGGCGTAAGCTTTAAAATTGTAGTAACCACCTGAAATTTTCCTGAAGCACTAACTCCTCTGCTATTAATCCAGGTTAATACCCAAATTGTTCCTAATCCAATAGACACTGCTAAAATAGAATTGGTTTTTAGTTCTGGGAAAAATACACTCAAGGCACTTATAATTGCAGTAACCAAAGCTGCATTACTTACCCAAATTGAAATCCAATAACCCCATGCGACTAAAAACCCTATAAAATCACCAAAACCTGCTTTAGAATAGGTGTAAGGACCACCACTTATACTGGGAAAAAGCTTACTCATATTGCTAAATATTTTAGCCAAAACCATTGCACCTGCTGCTGTAAAAACCCACCCTAATATGCTTATGCTTCCAAATTTAGCTAATGTCGCTGGCAACACAAAAACACCTGCACCAATCATATTTCCTACAACTAAAGATGTTGATACAACTAACCCGACTTTTTTTGGTTTTAAATTCATTTAAAAAAGTTTAAAGTTGATGTGATTTTATTATGTAAATTAGAAGTCAAGTTTTAAATATACAACTTAAATATCAATGGCATTTAAATTCAATATCAATCCAGAAATTAAAAAAGCCGAAACATTACCTGCAAGCTTTTATAAAGATGCTGGCACTTTTGAAGCTTTAAAAGAAAAGGTTTTTTTAAGTTCTTGGCAATGGGTTGGTGATGAGCATCAAGTTCCTCATTCACAATCTGTACATCCTTTTGTACTGCTTGATGGTTATTTAACCGAACCTATGGTGT
>CALZKX010000119.1 GCA_945788155.1 uncultured Flavobacteriaceae bacterium | reverse complement strand
CTATAAAACCAATCGGTTAACACTAGTTAACACTAGTTAACGGTAAAATCGTAAATTGTAAAGCATATTTGTAACATCAAAATTATAAATCAAAAAGAAAATGAACAGATTGACAAAATTATTAGTGATAGTTATGGTGCTTGTATCTTCAAGTATGATCGCTCAAGATTTTCAAGGTATAGCAACTTACAAGTCACACCGAAAGTTTGACATTAAGTTAGACAGTACCCAAATGAATTCAGACATGCACAAAAGCATGATGGCTATGATGAAAAAACAATTTGAAAAAACATACCTTCTTACATTTAACAAAGAAGTCTCAATATATAAAGAAGAAGAATCATTGGCTCCACCACAACCCTCAGGTATGAGCATTATGATTAGTACTAGTGGAGGCTCTGATGTGTTATATAAAAACATCAAAGAAAACAGGTATACAAATCAAAACGAATCGTATAGCAAGCTGTTTTTAATTCAAGATAAATTAGAAGATTTAAATTGGGAATTAGCAAGTGAAACAAAAAACATTGGAGATTATACTTGCTATAAGGCTACTTTTAAAAGAGAAGTAGAAGTTCGTGAAAGTGGTATAAGCGTTAATGGTGATAAAGATCTTGATGAAGAAACGAAACCAAAAATGGAAGAAATTACCATTACTGCATGGTACACACCACAAATCCCAGTAAATAATGGGCCAGGAAATTATCATGGGTTACCAGGTTTGATTCTAGAAGTTACTGATGGCACCCAAACTTTAATGTGTAGCAAAGTGGTGTTAAACCCAGAGAAATCAATTGAGATAAAAGAACCTAAAAAAGGTCAAGAAGTAACTCAAAAAAAGTACGATGCGATTATGGAGAAGAAGATGAAAGAAATGAGAGAACGCTTTAGAAACAATCGTGAAAGACACGATGGAAATAGCATCGAAATTCGTATTGGAAATTAATTTTCCAGAATATTTAACACAACCCAATTAAACCAATCATCATTTTTATAGTCAAATACGTGTTAAACGTATTTTTAACATAAACTTTTAGACTTTAAAAAAAATGAAATCAAATTCTATTAAATTAATAATTAGCTGTTTAGCTATCATTATTTCTGCGTTTTCTTTTGCACAGGAATTTCAAGGAAAAGCATATTATTTCTCAAAAACAACCATAGATATGGGTAATTTTGGAGGAAGAGAGATGAGCCCTGACATGAAAAAGCGAATTGAAGAACGAATGAAGAGCATGTTCGAAAAAACATTTATTCTCACCTTCAATAAAGAAGAATCCATATATAAAGAAGAAGAAAAATTAGAAGCCCCTGGTGGTGGTGGAATGCGTTTTGGAGCCATGTCTATGGGAGGAGGTGATCAATACAAAAACGTAAAAGAAAATAAATTACTTATAGAACAAGAATTTTTTGGAAAACAATTTTTAGTAAACGATGAATTAAAAAAGTTGGAGTGGGTAATGACAGCCGAAACAAAACAAATAGGGAAGTATTTAGCTATGAAAGCCACAGCGGTTGTAAAATTGGACGATACCGATTTTATGAGTGCCAGAAGAAGAGATAGAGGTAATGAAGACAACGCAAAAGCTAAAGATTCTACACAAACAAACAACCCAATGGATGAGATTGAAATACCTAAAACACAAATAGTAACAGCTTGGTACACGCCTCAAATACCAATTAATCAAGGTCCAGACGAATATTGGGGACTTCCAGGATTAATACTAGAAGTTAGCGCAGGAAGAACAACGATACTATGTTCTAAAATTGTATTAAACCCAGGTGAAAAAGAAGACATAAAGCGTCCATCGAAAGGCAAAGAAGTGACTCAAGCCGAATATTCAAAAATAGTAAAAGAAAAAATCGACGAAATGAGGAATATGAGAGGAAGAGGTCGCTCAGGAGGCGTAAGGCATTAAAATTAATTAATCTAAAAAATCTCAACTAAAAACATCTAAATGAAACAATTAATTACTGCAATTATTTTGCTAGTAGCTAGCACAGCTTTTACCCAAGTAAAAGTAGAGGGAGTTGTAAAAGATAGTATTGGCAATCCGTTAGAGCTAGCCAATGTTATTGCAATCAATCAAGAAACAAAAATTTTAGATTCCTATGGTATAACCAACGACCAAGGCCGATATAAATTAAACCTTAAAGAGAATTCTAAATACGAAATTCAGGTAAGTTATATTGGTATGAAAACAACCAAAGACAGTTTAGTGACCAAAACCGAAAGTGTTACTAAAAACTTTACACTATTGCCAGACAACGCTTTGGACGAAATTGAACTTACCTATGAAATGCCAGTTTCGGTAAGAGGAGATACATTGGTATATAATGCCGATTCCTTTAAAACAGGAACCGAAAGAAAGCTGGAAGATGTTTTAAAAAACTTACCAGGTGTTGAAATTAATGATGATGGTCAAGTAGAAGTTGAAGGCAAAGTCGTGTCTAAAGTTATGGTTGAAGGCAAAGAATTCTTTGATGGCGATTCTAAACTGGCAACCAAAAACATTCCATCAAATGCTGTAGATAAAGTACAAGTACTTAAAAACTATGCTGAGGTTGGGCAATTAAGTGGTGTAACCAACAACCAAGATAACGTAGCTATTAACATTAAGCTTAAAGAAGGGAAAACCAATTTCTGGTTTGGTGACATTACAGCAGGAGGTGGTGATTCGCCCAATGGAGGATTGTATATGTTTCAACCTAAATTATTTTATTACAGCCCAAAATACAGCATTAATATTATTGGAGATTTAAACAACCTAGGTGAAGTGGCTTTTACAAGACGAGACTATTTTAATTTTTCAGGAGGCTTTAGGGGGCCAAGCAGATCTAGTGGCACAAATATTAATTTAGGAAGTAATGCTTTAGGCTTTTTATCAACGCAAAACAATCGAGCTAAAGACATTGAAACCAAGTTTGGTGCTGCCAACTTTAGTTGGGCGCCAAACAAAGCTTTAGACCTTAGTGGGTTTGCTATTTTTTCTAATACTAAAACTGAAATTCAAGAAAATAGAGATATTCAATATACCGATCCTGATTTGGGAATCCCTGATGAAAGAACCGAAAACAATACACTTCAAAACAGCGATTTGGCCATGTTGAAGTTGTCGGCAAAATATAAACCAAATCTTAACAACCAACTAGATTATGATATGTTTGGTAAAATTTCAAAAGAAAGACAGGACCAAGGGTTTTTATCATCAGTTGTTGGTGATATCAATCAAATTGAAAGCTCTAGTCCTTATAGCATTAATCAAAATTTGAATTATTATTACACGCTTGATGATACGAATATATTTGCACTGGAAGCTCAGCATTTACTAAGCGATGAAGATCCGTTTTACAACGCCATTTTAGCAGATAAAGATGATTATGATGGCACAGCGAGTAATTTAGGTTTAGAAGGCGCACAACTAGATTATAACATTGCTCAAGACAAGCGTATTAAGACAAATCAATTAGATGCTAAGCTTGATTATTGGAATATTCTAAACACAAAAAGCGATATTAATTTCACTCTTGGAACTATTTTAAGCAATCAAAAATTCAATTCAAATATTTTTCAATTTTTAGATGATGGTTCCCAGTTTAATCCAACACCAACAATTAATGGAGGTTTAGATGATAATGATATCGATTATAGTTTTAGCGATGTGTATTTAGGTATTCACTATCGTTTAAAATCTGGTATTTTCACGTTTACACCAGGAGTTTCAGCGCATGCTTATAGTGCAAAAAACGACCAATATGGCACAGAAACAATAGATAATTTCTTTAGGGTGCTTCCAGATTTTAATATGCGCATGCAATTAAAAAAGAGTGAACAAATTGTGTTAAACTATCGTATGCAAACACAATTTACCGATGTGTCAAAATTTGCAAGCGGATTGGTGTTGAACAATTACAACTCCTTATTTGCTGGAGATCCTGAACTTGAAAATGCCTTATCGCATAACATTAGCCTAAATTATTATAGTTTTAATATGTTTAATTATACCAATGTATTTGCCAATATAAACTATAATAAGAGCATTGATAATATTAGAAATAGATCAACTTTTGAGCCTGGAAGTGTGGTAAATATCAGCTCGCCTTTTAACTCGGGTTTTGCTGATGAAAGTGTAAGTGCATCAGGACGTTTTCAGCGGACTTTTAATAAAATTAGAGGGACTTTAAGAGGAAATTTTAGCTATTCAAAATTCAATCAATTTATACAAAACACACGTTCTGTAAATGAGAGTTTTACACAAAACTATGTTGCACAATTAAGAACAAACTTTAGAACAGCACCAAATGTAGAAATTGGATATAGCTATCGAATTCAAGACAATCAACAAGGGCGAGGTGGAAGTACAAAATTCTATACAAAAGCACCTTCTATAGAAGTAGATGCATTAATTTTAAAAGCATTTACGTTTAGAACGGATTATTCATATAACGATTTTAGTGATCAAGATAAGACGATAAATACCTACGAGTTTTGGAACGCATCCCTCTCTTATAGAAAAAATCGAGACGCAAAATTCGAATACGAAATTAAAGCCACTAACTTATTGGATACTAGATCTCAAAATAATAGTAGTGCAGGAGCAGTATCGGTTAGTGCTACCGAATATTTTATACAACCAAGATATGTGTCCTTTAGATTGCGATACCAACTTTAATCCTATAAAGACTGCGGCAAAAGTAATGAAGAGCTATAATTTTCATTCTAAAAACAGTCGAAGAATCTTATATATCAATATGACACTAATAATCATTTTTCAAGCAACCTCTTTTATGTTAAACTTGCTGTGAAACCATTTTATTTATAAGCCATATTTGTATATTAGACATCTTTAAAAATGAATTTACAACCAACAATTTATAATATGAAAAACACAATTCAACTGTTGTTAGCTTTTGCACTATTGCTAAGTGCCAATATATATGCCCAAGACACCGATCCTGTAATAGAAGGGATTGTTAAAGAAGCTAATGAAAACTCACAATTAGAGAATCTTGCACACGAACTTTTAGACGTTATAGGGCCTCGATTAGTAGGAACGCCTCAAATGGAGCATGCCAGTAAATGGGCAATTAATCAATATACTAAATGGGGTATTGAAGCAAGACAAGAAAACTATGGAACATGGCGTGGTTGGGAACGTGGTATCACCCATATAGATATGGTGTCTCCACGTGTACAATCGCTCAATGGTATGCAATTGGCATGGAACCCAAGTACTTCTAGTGAAGGCGTAACAGCCGAAGCTATTACATTGCCAAACAATATTGCCGATGCCGAAGCTTTTAAAGCTTGGTTGCCTAATGTTAAAGGTAAGTTAGTACTTATTTCAATGAACCAACCAACTGGTCGTCCAGATTATAATTGGGAAGAATTTGCAACCGAAGAGTCGTTTCAAAAAATGAAAGATGATCGTGAGGCCTTGACCAAAGAATGGAGAGATAATATTCGTAGAACAGGATACAATTCACGTACTATTATTGCCGCTCTAGAAAACGCTGGCGCTGCTGGTCTTGTAGCTTGTAATTGGTCTAGAGGATTTGGTGTAAATAAAGTGTTTAGTGCTAGAACAAAAAACATCCCTACGGTTGATGTAGAGTTGGAAGACTATACAATGCTATATAGAATGGCTGAATATGGCGATAAACCAGTACTTAAAATTGTAGCCGAATCTAAAGAACTTGGGGAAGTCCCAACATTTAATACTATTGGTGAAATAAAAGGTACTGAAAAACCAAACGAATATGTAATGTTATCTGCTCATTTTGATTCTTGGGATGGTGGAACAGGAGCAACCGATAATGGAACAGGAACCCTAGTAATGATGGAAGCAATGCGCTTGTTAAAGATGTTTTATCCTAATCCAAAACGCACCATTATTGTTGGTCATTGGGGAAGTGAAGAGCAAGGACTAAATGGGTCTAGAGCCTTTGTTGAAGATCACCCAAACATTGTAAAAAACCTTCAAGCACTGTTCAACCAAGATAATGGTACTGGACGTGTAGTAAACATTTCTGGATCGGGATTTGTAAATTCTTATGATTATTTAGGACGATGGTTAGCAGCTGTACCAAAAGATATTACACAGCATATCGAAACCAATTTTCCTGGAACACCAAGTAGAGGAGGTACCGACCATGCATCGTTTTTGGCAGCAGGATCACCAGGATTTAACTTAAGTGCTTTAAACTGGTCATATTGGAACTACACCTGGCACACCAATCGAGATACTTATGATAAATTAGTATTCGACGATGTTCGTAGCAATGCGATATTAACAGCTATTTTGGTATATATGGCTTCTGAAGATCCAGAAACAACCTCTAGGGTAAAAAGAATAATGCCTATTAGTTCAAGAACAGGAAAGCAAGCACAATGGCCAACACAACGTTCGCCAAATCGCAAAGGTGGATTGGATAACTAATGGTGACTTGACCATATAAAATATGAAAGCCTTCTAAGTTGAGAAGGCTTTTGTTTTAGGACTAAATCGCAATTATTTTTATACATTGTTGGGGACAGTACTTTTTATTTTCAGCTCTTCAATTTTAAGGTTTTGAGATATGATAATTTCGACATCAGATTCTATTTCAAACAGTCGGTTGCCTCTGGCTTCTTTCCTAGTCTGAATAACAATTTTTAAGTCAAAATCTTTTCCTTGGCAAGACTTTTCAAGTTTCTCAATTGCATCATTAAGTGTGTCTCTTTTTCCTTGAATTTTTACTGGCACAGGCTTTTCATTGAAATGTTTTTTTAAAAAACCGTCTATTCCAGAATTTCTTTGAACTGGTAGAGCATCAATGCTTTTAAGAATTGCCATCTCATATTCTGATTTTTCGAGGTAGCTATCGTAGCCCTTGTTTAACAAAGCAGAATCTGTAATTATCATTTCTTCTAAACGCCTGTTTGCAAGCTCAACTGCATCTTTGGATGCATCTATTCCAATAAAATTTCTGTTCATGGATTTTGCTGCGACACAAGTTGTACCACTACCACAGAAAGGATCAACAACTAAATCTCCTTCATTTGTTACAATTTTAATTATCTCTTTTAAAAGTAAAACAGGTTTTTGTGTAGGATATCCAACTCTTTCTTTTGCTTTAGGATTTAAGTAAGGGATTTCCCAAGTATCAGATAATGGCACACCTTTTTTTTCTTTTCCCAAAACAATATTTCCATCTTCATTTGTTTTATAGATTGACTTTCCATTAGTAGTTTTTTTTCTGTCTTGTAAGATTTGATCAATATTAGTTGTGGCTGCGTAACTAGTGTAATATTGATTGAATTTAAAATTCTTACTTTTTGAATAGAAATATATGTTTTGATGTGAATTTAAAAGTCCCTTTTTTGAATTAGACCATCTTTTGTAACTCCATATAATTTCGCTTTGAAAATTTTTCATTCCAAACACTTTATCGAGTGTTACTCTTATATAGTGAGAGGCTACTTTATCACAATGAAGAAAAACGCTTCCAGTATTTTTTAGTACTCTTTTACATTCTTTTAAGCAAGATTCGATTAAATCCAAATAATCATCTATTGAATTCCAGCTATCATTGAATTCATATTTTTTTGATTCATCCCTTGTTACTAAAGAGTGTTTTTTTTGAGTAAAAAACGGTGGGTCAAAATAAATTAAATCAACTGAATTAGAATCTACCTCAATTAACTTATTAATACAATTGCCTAGATATATTTTATTTACTTCCATCAGCACCAGTTTTTTTATCTGCAATAGAGGTTAAAATTTCCAGTAAATCATAGCCAGTATATTTTTTGACAAATTTCCACGCCTCATCTCCACCATAATATTCTCCTTTTACACCTTTGTAATATGTGGCAAGAATTTTTTGAATTTTAATTGCCTGCTTTCTTTGAGGATAATAAAACATTACTCTTAAAGGTTTATAACCGTAACTTGTAATACATTCTACTCTTGTATGCTCTTTGGTTATATGGTCTCCGTCTGTAGTTGCATCACGCCATTTTATTTCTATCGCATTGTTTTCGTCTAAAAAATCTATTTCAAAAGTTTTTGGTTTTGAACCAACCGTATTTTGAACCAAAGTTCTTTTTCCTTTCAGATTATTGAATTTGAAGCACAAAACTGTTGCTTCTTCTAAAAAAGAACCTGCGTATTTGTAAAGAAATCGACCTGTATTTTGATAAACATCTATTAATTGTCCTCTTTCATTAGAAATCCCTAATACTCTGTAAATTAGATAATGTGAATTATCATCCTTGAGCATTTCTTCTTTTCTATCCTTTATTTTTCCGTTTAGAGTTTCAGCATATCGATTGGAAAGTTCTTCAATTTTTGAATAGAGTAAGTCATAGTCAGTTCCGTCTTTTTTCGCTTGCTGGATTTGTTGATTGCCATATGTCTCCGCATCTTCCATTAAAGTGTTTTTGGTTTTCCCTTTTGTATCAATTCCTAGAGACTTACAGTAATCTACAAGTTCTTTTTTGTTCAATTTATATAGTTTCAATTAGTTCTTAAATTTTAACAAATTTACGAAATTAAAAACCCATTTGTAGAGTTGTTTCTTATTATGCTCAATTTTAATGATATCATTTTTTAATTGTTAATATCAGAAGTTAAACGAATTTCGTCTTTTTTTATCAAAAAGTCAAATAACAAAAAAGCCTCATAAATACTTATGAGACTCAATAGTTTTATGTCGATTTTGAGTTACAGCCCAAAAGCATCTTTAACGGTATCTACATAATCCAGTTTTTCCCAAGTAAACAATTCTACGTCTAAAGTAATAGGTTCACCATTTGGTTGCTCAAAGGTTTTGGTCACTGTTTCATGAGGTCGTCCCATGTGTCCATAAGCAGCAGTTTCGCTGTACATTGGGTTGCGTAGTTTTAAACGTTTTTCGATGGCAGCTGGTCGCATATCAAAAATTTTAGAGACTTTTTCTGCAATTTCACCATCTGTCATATTAAATGCGCAAGTTCCATAAGTATCTACAAAAATTCCCATTGGCTCCACAACTCCAATGGCATAACTTACTTGCACCAATACTTCGTCGCAAACTCCTGCAGCAACCAAGTTTTTAGCTATATGTCGTGTAGCGTAAGCAGCACTTCTATCTACTTTACTTGGGTCTTTCCCAGAGAAAGCACCTCCACCATGCGCGCCTTTTCCACCATAGGTATCCACAATAATTTTACGCCCTGTTAAACCTGTATCTCCATGCGGTCCACCAATTACAAATTTTCCTGTTGGATTGATGTGGTATTTTATGTTATTAGTAAACAACGCTTGGATATCACTTGGTAACTTAGCGATTACTCTTGGAATTAAAATTTCGACAATGTCTTTTCTAATTTTAGCAAGCATGGTTTCGTCAGTATCAAAATCATCATGTTGAGTCGATACTACAATGGCATCAATACGCTGTGGTACATTATCATCACTATACTCAATAGTCACCTGACTTTTTGAGTCAGGACGTAAATACGTAATCTCTTTATTTTCGCGACGTAATTCGGCAAGCTCAATTAAAATACGATGTGCTAAATCCAATGCCAAAGGCATGTAGTTTTCGGTTTCACGAGTTGCGTAACCAAACATCATACCTTGGTCGCCTGCACCTTGTTCTTCTTTTTGTTCTCTATCGACACCTCTGTTAATATCATCAGACTGCTCATGTATGGCCGAAAACACACCACATGAATTCCCATCAAACATGTATTCGCTTTTGGTATAGCCAATTTTATTAATGGTTTCTCTTGCTATTTTCTGTACGTCTAAATAGGTGTTCGATTTTACTTCACCAGCCAATACCACTTGTCCAGTAGTAACCAGTGTTTCACAAGCTACTTTGGATTCTTTGTCAAACGCTAAAAAGTTATCAATTAGAGCATCACTAATTTGGTCTGCTACTTTATCTGGATGTCCTTCAGAAACGCTTTCCGAAGTAAATAAATATGCCATAAATCACTATTTTTTAATAAATAAGAAAAATTGTGATTGCTTGGTCGCTAGAGTAGTATTGTAATTACTGCTTTAGCATTTTTTATTGAGGTTGCAATCAGAACAAATTTTTCCTCGTATAATTTGATGGCAAATGTAAATAATATCATGTAACTAAAAAATGGTTTTTGTATAAATTGATGTTAAACCGAAAAATATTCTATAAGACGAAGAAAGTAAGTGTTTTTAATGATTTTTTTTCTGTTAAATTGAATTTGCTTATTAAAAATTATTTGCCAATATTTGAACTAACAAATGAAAAAGCAAATATTAAATATCATTTCTATTATTAGCGTCGTGATTATTTCACAACGTTAAGGGATGGTATAGAAAATTTAAACTATAAATTACAAAGCCTTCCCTATAACGGAAGGCTTTTTGTTTTTTGATAAAGTTTTCAGTATTGCAACTGATATTAAAGATATCTAAATCAAAAACCCCAAATGGGGTTTGAGGCTGGAAGGCTTTTTTATTGCATTATTTTGAAGTTTGAGCATCATATATTGTGGAGTCTAAATCACTGATAAACATATAGTTATCCGTTTTTAGGTTTAAATGACTTTAGACCAACTTAGTTAATGTTCATTTAGTAAAAAGTGTAAACATTTAATTTCGAAACATCTAAACTTTGCTTAGAACGAAAAATAAAAAATGAAACAATTAAATAAATACAGCAAAACAGTCACCCAAGACCCAACCCAACCAGCAGCGCAAGCCATGTTGCATGGTATTGGTTTAACAAGGGAAGACTTTGAAAAACCTTTAGTGGGAATTGCAAGCACAGGTTACGAAGGGAACCCTTGTAACATGCATCTCAATGATTTGGCAAAATTGGTGAAGCAAGGAACGCTTAATGAAGATGTAGTTGGGTTGATTTTTAATACCATTGGAGTTAGTGACGGAATTTCAATGGGAACTCCAGGAATGCGCTACTCATTGCCTTCAAGAGATGTGATTGCAGACTCTATGGAAACGGTTGTTCAAGCCATGAGTTATGATGGTTTGGTTACTGTTGTTGGTTGTGATAAAAATATGCCTGGAGCCTTAATGGCAATGATTCGATTGAACAGACCATCTATTTTAGTATATGGAGGAACCATTGATTCAGGATGTCATAATGGTAAAAAACTGGATGTGGTTTCAGCTTTTGAAGCTTGGGGAAGCAAAGTAGCTGGAACAATGGAGCAAGAAGAATTTGAATGTATTGTAAAAAAAGCAATTCCAGGAGCAGGAGCTTGTGGTGGTATGTACACAGCTAATACTATGGCTTCTGCAATCGAAGCTTTAGGGATGACTTTGCCTTTCAATTCATCTAATCCTGCAACAGGAGACGCAAAGCAACAAGAAGCGGTTAAAGCTGGTGAAGCCATGAGATTGTTGTTGGAAAAAGACATTAAACCATCAGATATTATTACCAGAAAATCACTTGAAAATGCCATTCGTTTGGTAACTATTCTTGGAGGTTCTACCAACGCTGTATTGCACTTTTTAGCAATTGCAAGAGCAGCACAAATAGAGTTTACTCTAGCAGATTTTCAAAAAATAAGCGATAAGACTCCTTTTCTTGCCGATTTAAAACCTAGTGGAAAATATTTAATGGAAGATGTTCACGACGTTGGAGGTATTCCAGCGGTTATGAAATATCTATTAAAAAAAGGATTACTTCATGGCGATTGCCTAACAGTCACAGGAAAAACAATTGCTGAAAATTTATTGGATGTTGACGATTTAACTGAAGGACAAGAAGTGATAAAACCTTTAGAAAACCCAATAAAAATTTCTGGGCATTTACGAATGTTGTATGGAAATTTAGCACTAGAAGGCAGTGTTGCCAAAATCACAGGCAAAGAAGGCTTAAAGTATAGAGGAACTGCAAAAGTATTTGAAGGTGAATACGATGCCAATGATGGCATTCGTGATGGCAAAGTAAACAAAGGAGATGTCGTTGTGATTCGTTATGAAGGTCCAAAAGGAGGTCCAGGAATGCCTGAAATGTTAAAGCCAACTGCTGCAATAATGGGAGCTGGTTTAGGAAAAGATGTGGCTTTAATTACAGATGGTCGATTTTCAGGTGGTACACATGGGTTTGTGGTTGGTCATATAACACCTGAAGCTCAAGAAGGTGGAACAATTGCCTTGGTTAAAAATGGCGATATGATTACCATTGATGCCGAAACAAATAGTATCACTCTTGAAGTTTCAGACGAAGAATTGCAACAACGCAAACAACAATGGAAAGCACCAAAGCTAAAAGTAGAACGTGGTGTATTATATAAATATGCAAAAACGGTTTCATCTGCATCTAAAGGATGTGTAACTGATGAATTCTAAATTCCTGCGAAGGCAGGAATCTCATAATCGAGAAACAATAAGTTAATCGATTGAAGATATTAAGAAGAACAAAATTGATTATGAAAGAAACTTTAAATATAAAACAAAAACAATACTTAGAGCAACCTAAAGAACGTATTTCTGGTAGTGAAGCTATCGTAAGATGTTTATTAGCTGAAGGTGTCGACGTGTTATATGGTTACCCAGGAGGTGCTATTATGCCAGTTTACGATGAGCTTTATAAGTATCAAGATAAAATTAATCATGTATTGACAAGACACGAACAAGGTGCAACACATTCAGCTCAAGGCTATGCTCGTATTTCTGGAAAAGTTGGTGTTGCTATGGCAACTTCAGGTCCAGGAGCAACTAATTTAATTACTGGAATAGCAGATGCACAAATAGATTCAACACCAATTGTGTGCATCACAGGTCAAGTTACATCGCATTTATTAGGAAGTGATGCCTTTCAAGAAACAGATATTGTAGGTATTTCAACACCTGTTACCAAATGGAATCATCAAATAACAAAAGCTTCTGAAATTCCAGAAGTGATGGCAAAAGCATTTTACATAGCCAAAAGTGGACGACCAGGACCTGTTTTAGTAGATATTACTAAAGACGCACAATTTGAAGAGTTCGATTTTCAGTATAAAAAGTGCGAAGGCATCAGAAGCTATAATCCAGTTCCTAAAGTTGATGATTTTAAACTTAAAGAAGCCGCAGACTTAATAAATAATGCAAAAAAACCAATGATAGTTTGGGGACAAGGTGTTATTCTGGGTAAAGCAGAAGAAGAGCTTAAAGCAGTCATTGAAAAAGCTGGAATTCCTTCGGCGTGGACAATTTTAGGGGCTTCAGCAATTCCAACGTCACACCCTTTAAATATTGGTATGGTTGGGATGCATGGTAATTATGCGCCAAATGTGTTAACAAACGAATGTGATGTTTTAATAGCAATTGGAATGCGTTTTGATGACAGAGTAACTGGAAATCTTGACAAGTATGCAAAACAAGCAAAAATCATTCACTTTGAAATTGACCCAGCCGAAGTTGATAAAAACGTAAAAACTGATATCGCTATTTTGGGAGATTCAAAAGAAAGTTTATCGAAATTACTTCCATTGCTAAAAGCTAATTCACATCAAGAATGGCTTCAAAATTTCAAGGATTTATATGCTGTTGAATTTGAAAAAGTCATTAAAAATGACTTGCATCCAACAAAAGAAAGCTTAACCATGGGAGAAGTATTACATCAAATCAATATTCAAAGTAAAGGTAAGGCAGCTATCGTTTCAGATGTTGGTCAACATCAAATGATTGCTTGTCGTTATGCCGAATTTAATACTAGCAAAAGTAATATTACTTCTGGTGGATTAGGCACCATGGGATTTGCATTACCAGCAGCTATTGGTGCAAAAATGGCAGCTCCTGAACGTGAAGTCGTAGCTGTTATTGGTGATGGTGGTTACCAAATGACCATTCAGGAATTAGGCACCATTTTTCAAACCAAAGTGCCTGTAAAAATTGTGGTGTTAAACAATGAATTTCTAGGAATGGTGCGTCAGTGGCAACAGTTATTTTTTGATAAACGCTACGCATCAACCGAAATGACAAATCCAGATTTTGTAGCGATTGCAAAAGGCTATTATGTGGATGCAAAACGAGTGACTAAGCGAGAGGAATTAGCATCTGCAGTCGAGGAAATGATGCAAAGTAAAGACGCTTACTTCTTAGAAGTTTGTATAGAAAAAGAAGATAATGTATTCCCGATGGTGCCTTCAGGTGCTTCGGTTTCAGATATAAGATTAGAGTAAGCGTCAGTTCGAGTGAATTTCAATGAAGAGCAACATAATTGAAATTTGTATCGAGAACAATTTTGAATACTTCTCGATACAATTTTATCTCGTTCCTCAATAAAACCACTCGAAGTGACAAATAAAGAAAACAGTAATAGAAAAGATAAGAAACTCAAAATATATGAGTAAAGAAATAAAACAGTTTACAGTTTCGGTTTATACCGAAAATAACATAGGATTACTGAACAGGATTTCAGCAATTTTTCAACGAAGGCATATCAATATTGAAAGTATTAATTCTTCTGCTTCAGAAATTGAAGGTGTCACACGATGGACCATTTTGGTGAACATGACTGAAGAGCAGATGAAAAAGATTATAGGTCAAATAGAAAAGCAAGTTGAGGTCATAAAAGCGTATTATCACACTGAAGAAGAAACGATTTATCAAGAGTCGTGCTTGTTTAAAATTAAATCGGACTTATTATTTGAGGAACGTCAAATTCAAAATATTATCAAAGAAAGTAATGCACGTATTGTTACGGTAAACAAGAAGTTTTTTGTACTTGAAAAATCGGGACGGAAAAACGAAATAGAATTGTTACACAGAGAACTTAGTGCTTTTGGAATCATGCAATTTGTGCGTTCTGGACGCATAGCAGTCACTAAAGATGAAATGAAAATAACAGAAATGCTAGCCGCATTCAATAAATAAAAACACAAGGTTGAGCTGTTATTTCGACGCAGTCGAGAAGCAAAACCAAATCAAAATTTAAATAAAACTAAAATGGCAAATTATTTTAATACATTATCGTTAAGTCAAAAACTAGAACAATTATCTAAATGTAGATTTATGGAATCTTCCGAGTTTGAGGATGGTGTTTCAGCATTAATAGGTAAAAAAATAGTAATTGTTGGTTGTGGTGCACAAGGTCTCAATCAAGGCTTGAACATGAGAGATTCTGGATTGGATATTTCGTATGCCTTACGTGAACAAGCAATTACAGAACAGCGTCAATCATACAAAAATGCAACAAGTAATGAATTTACGATTGGTACTTATGAAGCGTTAATTCCAACAGCAGATTTAGTATTAAATCTAACTCCTGACAAGCAACATTCTAACGTAGTGGATACTGTGATGCCAATGATGAAAAAAGGCGCAACATTATCGTATTCCCATGGATTTAATATTGTGGAAGAAAGCAAACAAATCCGTAAAGATTTAACGGTTATTATGGTGGCTCCAAAATGCCCAGGAACTGAAGTTAGAGAAGAATATTTACGTGGTTTTGGTGTGCCAACACTCACAGCTGTACATCCTGAAAACGACCCAGAAGGAAAGGGTTGGGAACAAGCTAAAGCCTATGCTGCTGCGACTGGAGGACATAAAGCAGGTGTTTTGGAATCATCGTTTGTGGCTGAGGTGAAAAGTGATTTAATGGGAGAGCAAACCATTTTATGTGGCGTATTGCAAACTGCCTCTATTTTGTCGTTTGATAAAATGGTTGAAGAAGGTATCGACGCAAATTATGCAGCGAAATTAATTCAGTATGGTTGGGAAACAATTACTGAAGCCTTAAAGCATGGAGGCATCACCAATATGATGGATAGATTGTCCAATCCAGCAAAAATTAAAGCGTTTCAACTTTCAGAAGAGTTAAAAGAAATTATGAAACCATTGTTTGAAAAGCACATGGACGATATTATGTCTGGATATTTTTCTAAAACCATGATGGAAGATTGGGCTAATGAGGACGTGAATTTATTAAAATGGCGTGCTGAAACTGGTGAAACTGCCTTTGAAAAAACAAGTGCAACTGCTGAGTATATTTCAGAACAAGACTATTTTGACCATGGTGTATTAATGGTTGCTTTTGTAAGAGCAGGAGTAGAGTTGGCTTTTGATACTATGGTGGCTTCAGGAATTATTTCAGCATCTGCATATTATGAGTCCCTTCACGAATTGCCATTAATTGCAAATACAGTTGCTAGAAAAAAACTATTTGAAATGAATCGTATTATTTCAGACACAGCAGAGTATGGCTGCTATTTATTTAATCATGCGTGTAAGCCACTATTGGTTGACTTTATGAAAACGGTTGATACTAATGTGATTGGCAAATCGTATTCTAAAACAAACTCAGTTGATAATTTAGAGTTGATTAAAGTGAATGATGCCATTAGAAATCATCCAATTGAAGTCACAGGAAAAGTATTGCGTCAAGCAATGACAGACATGAAAATCATTAAAACTGAAGCTAAACAAGAAGTATTTGCTTAAAAATATGCAAGCTATCACAACATACTTTCCAAGGTTAAAAGACGTTGAAGCTGCCTCCGAAAAATTAAAAGAAGTAGTTTCGTTGACGCCTTTATCTAAAAATGAGCGTTACTCCAATCAGTTTGACTGTAATGTGTTTTTTAAACGCGAAGATTTACAGCAAGTACGTTCCTATAAAATTAGAGGCGCTTATAACAAGATGTCTTCATTAACAGAGGTTGAAGCTGAAAATGGCATTGTATGCGCAAGTGCTGGAAATCATGCGCAAGGTGTGACATTATCCTGTAAATTACTTAAAATAAAAGGCACCATTTATATGCCAGCGCCAACGCCAAACCAGAAGATTGAGCAAGTAAAAATGTTTGGAGGCGATTTTATTGATGTAGTTTTGGTTGGCGATACGTTTGATGATGCTTATGAAGCGTCCATGTTGGAATGCGAACGTTTGAACAAAACCTTTATTCATCCATTTAATGATGAAAAAGTCATTGAAGGTCAAGCAACTGTTGGGCTGGAAATAATGGACCAAGCACAACACCCTATACATTATGTGTTTGTTCCTGTTGGAGGAGGAGGCTTGGCATCAGGATTATCTACCTTGTTTAAGGAGTTGTCTCCAAATACCAAAATAATTGGCGTAGAACCAGAAGGTGCACCTTCCATGTCTATTTCTATCCAAAAAGATAGAGTAGTAGAACTTAAAAATATTGAACGCTTTGTTGATGGCGCTGCTGTACGTAAAGTGGGAGATAAAACCTTTGAGATTTGTAAGCAAAATTTAGATGCGGTTATCACAGTACCAGAAGGTAAAATATGCCAAACCATTTTGGAATTGTATAATAAAGATGCTATTGTAGTTGAGCCAGCAGGAGCCTTAAGTATTGCAGCTTTAGATTTTTATAAAGAAGAACTAGTTGGAAAAAACGTAGTATGTTTAGTAAGTGGTAGCAATAATGACATTACCAGAACACCAGAAATTAAGGAGCGTGCTCTATTACATGCTAATTTAAAGCACTACTTTATTATTAAATTCCCACAACGTGCTGGTGCTTTACGAGAATTTGTTGTTGAGATATTAGGTCCAAATGATGATATCACACATTTTGAATATACTAAAAAAGTGAACCGAGAAAACGATGTGGCTGTTGTTGGGTTAGAACTTAAGTCACCTAACGATTTGCAACCTTTAATTACCAAAATGAAACTTCATAATTTTTATGGAGACTATCTAAATAATAAACCAGATTTGTTTCAATTTTTGGTTTGATTTAAAATTTCACAAGTATGGACATTCCACAAGCGTATAAAATTACATCGTTATTACATCAAAACACCTATCTAGTTAATGGCGAGTTGAAACCTTGGCATGGAGAAACAGCTGAAGTATTTTCAACCATTTCTTCTACTAAAGATTACAAACCAACCTTATTGGGTACAATTCCGCAATTGGGAAAAGCCGAAGCCATTGAGGCTTTAGATTCCGCTTGTTTGGCTTATAATAAGGGTCAAGGACTTTGGCCAACCATGAAAGTTATAGACAGAATCGCTTGTATGGAAAAGTTTGTTGAGCAAATGAAAACCAAACGCGATGAAGTTGTAAAATATTTAATGTGGGAAATTGGTAAAAACCTTGGAGATTCTCAAAAAGAATTTGATAGAACCGTAGAATACATCTACGATACTATCGAAGATTATAAACAAATTGATAGAGACTCAGCAAAATTTCATAAACATAGTGGTGTAAATGCCCATATTAGGCGAGGACCACTTGGTGTGGTTTTGTGTTTAGGACCTTATAATTACCCATTAAATGAAACATTCGCCTTATTGATTCCAGCTTTAATGATGGGTAATACAACCATTTTCAAACCAGCTAAAATTGGAATATTATTATTGTCTCCACTTTTGGAAGCTTTTCAAAACAGTTTCCCAAAAGGTGTTGTAAACATAGTATATGGTAGAGGAAGGATTTTGGCAACACCAATAATGCAGTCTGGAAAAGTTGATGTTTTAGCTTTAATAGGAAATAGTAAATCTGCCAATGCTTTACAAAATAACCACCCAAAAAGTAATAGATTACGATTGGTATTAGGTCTG
>CALZKX010000118.1 GCA_945788155.1 uncultured Flavobacteriaceae bacterium | reverse complement strand
GTTTAAGCGTTTAAAAGTGTTTGTGTAAACAATTAAACGACCAACAAATCAACTAATTTAATTGTGTTTGGTATGCTATGGCATACATTTTTATTTGTTTAATCATACTTACCAATCCATTTGCTCTAGTTGGGGACAAATGCTCTTTTAGCCCAATGGCATCTATAAAACTAGTATCTGCTTCAATAATTGCTTTAGGTGTTTGGTTTGAAAAGGCTCTAATTAAAATGGCAATAATACCTTTTGTAATGATGGCATCACTGTCGGCGGTAAAAACCACTTTGTCATCGTTCATTTCGGCATGTAGCCAAACTTTGCTTTGGCATCCTTTAATAATATTATCATCGGTTTTATATTGGTCGTTAATTAATGGTAAGGATTTGCCAAGTTCTATCATAAATTCGTAACGCTGCATCCAGTCGTCAAACATGGAGAACTCTTCAATTATTTCGTGTTGTATGTCTTTAATCGTCACTACAATTTTATTTTATGCAAAAATAAGATTCCTTATTGCTTTGAGGTTAATTTTTTAAATGTTTGAAGTTTTTCTACCAATTCCTTAATTTCAGTTGGTGGATATCCATGATCAAATGTACTTGATCTTATTTGTTTGTCACCATCTTTAATAATTAAAACAGCATGAGCTGCTCCATCATATTCTCTCATAGATGTTGGGGCTTTTAATTGAGGTAATTCTTCTAGATTAATTTTAGATAGCAAACCTAGGGAAATATTCCAGTCCTCTTTAGAAATAGTGTAAGTTTCATAGGCCTTTTTATTAATATCATTGCTAATGGTAACGGATTTTTTCGATACTGAAATCTCTTCAAAAAAGCCTCTTGAAATAGCTTCATAAGTTATTATAATTGTGTCTTGGCGCTCTTGTAATTTATTAAAAATTGAAGTTTGATTATTACACTCCTTAGGGAATAAAAATATAGAAAGTATTATAATTAGTGTTTTCATAATTCAAGTAATGTTTTTATTTAATATACAAAAAAACAAAGCCAAAAATGTGATTTATGCTAGCATTAATGCAGCTTTATTCACTCCATATACTAAGGTGTCAATTTCTTCAAAAGTGTTATAAAACGCAAAAGAAGCGCGAACAGTTCCAGGTATTTTATAGAAATCCATAATTGGTTGTGCACAATGATGGCCTGTTCTAACAGCAATTCCAAGCTTGTCTAAAATAGTTCCTATATCGTAAGGATGAAGCGTTCCAATATTAAAAGAAATAACAGATGTTTTGTTTTTTGAATTCCCATAAATGCGCAAGCCTTTTATTTTTAAAAGGTTTTTTGTGGCATAATTAAGTAATTCGTTTTCGTAAGATGAAATAGTGTCAAAGCCTATGTTGTTTATGTAATCTACGGCTGCTCCAAATGCGATACCACCGCAAATATTTGGCGTGCCTGCTTCAAACTTATGAGGCAAATCGGCATACGTAGTTTTTTTAAAAGTCACTTCGGCAATCATTTCGCCACCACCTTGGTAAGGAGGTAATTTATTTAACCATGCCTCTTTTCCATATAGCATGCCTACTCCAGTTGGGCCATACATTTTATGAGCTGATGCCACATAAAAATCAACATCAAGTTTTTGAACATCTGGTTTTATGTGCGGACAAGCTTGAGCTCCATCAACCAAGACAGCAGCTCCAGCATGATGTGCTTTTTTAATGATTTCTTCAATGGGATTAATGGTTCCCAGTGCGTTAGAGATATGATTGACAAATACTAATTTGGTTTTATCTGAAAGCAAATTATCGTAGTCGCTCATTACCAACTCACCTTCCTCATTCATTGGAATTACTTTTAATAAGGCTCCAGTTTTCTCACAAAGCATTTGCCAAGGCACAATATTACTATGATGCTCTAAGGCTGAAACAATAACTTCATCTTCTGAATTTAACAAAGAAGCAAACCCATTTGCTACTAAATTTATACTATGAGTAGTCCCAGAAGTAAAAATGATTTCGTGTGCTTTTTCAGCATTAAAATGAGCTTGTATTTTTTTACGGGCTTCTTCGTATTTGTCTGTTGCTTCTTGGCTCAACGTGTGTACACCACGATGTATGTTTGCATTGTAACTATTGTAATAATCTACAATAACGTCTATAACTTGTTGTGGTGTTTGTGATGTTGCTGCGTTATCTAGATAAATTAAAGGATAGCCATTAACTTCTCTAGAAAGTATTGGAAAATCGTTTCTTATGGCTGCAACGTCTAGCATGGTTTAGTGTTTAGTAAATTGAGAATAGGATTATAAATCAAATCCAATATTTACACCTAATTTATTAGCAATAATTTTGTTAATACGTTTTTTAAGTTCGGGTATTTTCACACTTTTTAAAACGTTGTTTGCAAAGGCATACATTAATAGAGCCTTAGCTTCTTTTTCTGGAATACCACGAGAACGTAAGTAAAACATAGCGCTTTCGTCCAATTGCCCAATAGTACAACCATGGGAACACTTTACATCATCAGCAAATATTTCTAATTGTGGTTTTGTGTTAATTGAAGATTTATCACTTACTAATATGTTGTTATTAGCTTGAAATGCATTGGTTTTTTGGGCTTCTTTTTCAACGACAACTTTACCATTAAACACGCCAACGGAATTATCGCCAAAAATACCTTTATAGTCCTGATGGCTTTCACAGTTTGGTTCAATATGATGTACTAACGTGTTATGATCTACATGTTGTTTATCTCCAATAATGGTTATACCTTTTAGGGTAGAATCAATATGCTCACCGTTTTGAAAAAAGTTTAAGTTGTTCCGGATTAATTTTCCACCAAAAGAAAAGGTATGTACAGATACATGACTTTGTTGTTTCTGGTTGATATAGGTATTATCGATTAGTGATGCATTTTGCTCGTCATTTTGCACTTTGTAATAATCTATAATAGCACGTTTGTTTGCAAAAACTTCAGTCACCGAGTTTGTTAAAATAGGGTTAGACGTTAAACTTTGATGACGCTCTATAATTTGCACATGCGAGTTTTCGCCAACCACAATCAAGTTTCTTGGCTGAAGCATTAAAGCAGCTTCATTTCCAGTTGAAAAGTGAATGATTTGAATTGGCTTTTCAGCAAGTTTGTTTTTTGGAATATGAATAAAAGCGCCTTCTTGAGAAAAAGCCGTATTTAATGCAGCTAAACTATCGTCTTTGGCAACTTGGTTAAAATAGTTTTCAATGACCAAACGGTATTTTGGCTTGCTTAAAGCGGCAGACATTAAGCAGACATCCATACCATCGTGAGTGGTTTCAGAGAGATGGGAAGAATACTTACCGTCTATAAAAATAATTTTATACGAATCGATATCGTGAATAAAGTACTTCTTAACATCGCTATATTCCAAAGCATTTTCTTGTTTAGAAAACACACTGTAATCTTCTTTTAAAACCTTATTTAAAGAGGTGTATTTCCAATCTTCATTTTTTTTATTTGGAAAGCCTTTAGTTTCAAAAGTTTTGATAGCTTCACTTCTAATATTGTGTACATAGGTTTCTACATCTACTTGATTCTCGAAAGCTAAAAATGATGATAATAATTTTTCTTTTAATTCCATTTTACCCAGTTTTCAGTCGCAGTGTTCAATAAACTATTTACTGCTTATTAGCGCAAAGCACCAACTTCTTCTTTTATCCAATCGTATCCTTTTTCTTCCAACTCATGCGCCAATTCTTTACCGCCAGACTTTACAATTTTGCCGTTATGTATTACATGCACATAATCAGGTACTATATAATCTAATAAACGTTGATAGTGCGTAATTACAATAGTAGCGTTGTCTTTGCTTTTTAATTTATTCACGCCATTTGCAACTATTTTAAGCGCATCTATATCTAATCCGGAATCGGTTTCATCAAGAATTGCTAGCTTGGGTTCGAGCATTGCCATCTGGAAGATTTCGTTTCGTTTTTTTTCACCTCCAGAAAAGCCTTCGTTTAATGAGCGTGACAAGAATTTTCTATCAATCTCTAACAACGCTGCTTTTTCGCGAATAAGTTTCAGCATTTCATTTGCTGGCATATCAGCTAAACCACGAGCTTTTCGTGTTTCGTTAATTGCGGTTTTCATGAAATTTGTAACGGTTACTCCAGGAATCTCAACAGGATATTGAAATG
>CALZKX010000117.1 GCA_945788155.1 uncultured Flavobacteriaceae bacterium | reverse complement strand
TTTTACGTTCATTGGTCATTTTGGTAACTCCAGAGTTTATGGCTTCAATATGGCCAGAAATTTCTTGGATTAATTCCATTTGCTCTTTAGCATATATTTTGAAATCTTTTCCATAAATATCTTTAAGTCCTCTAACATTTTCTATTAAAATATTTTGGTATCTCACAGCAGTAGGTACAACGTGATTTCTAGCAATATCACCTAAAACCCTTCCTTCAATTTGCACTCTTAATGTGTATTCTTCTACTTCAATTTCGTAACGAGCTTCAATCTCTGTTTTGTTCATGACACCTAAACCTTCAAACAAGCTAATGGTTTTCTTTGCTACTCTTGCTTTTAAAGCTTCTGGAGTTGTTTTGTTATTGCTTAAACCACGTTTTTTTGCTTCTATTTGCCATTCATCACCATAGCCATTACCCTCAAAAAGTATGTTTTTAGATGTTTTGATATATTCTCGCAATACATTAAAAATGGCATCGTCTTTTTTCATGTCTTTCTTTTCAATTAACGCATCAACTTCAGCTTTAAAATCGATAAGTTGTTTTGCCATAATAGAATTTAAAATAGTCATAGGGTTTGCACAGTTTGCCGTAGAGCCTACTGCTCTAAACTCAAATTTATTTCCTGTGAAAGCAAAAGGGGATGTTCTGTTTCTATCTGTGTTATCTAATAGAATTTCAGGTATTTTACCAACAACATTTAGTTTTAAATCTGTTTTTTCTTCTGGCGATAGCTTTCCTTTTGTAACACCTTCAAGGTCTTGAAGCACCTTGGTTAATTGCTCGCCAATAAATACCGAAATAATTGCTGGAGGTGCTTCGTTTGCACCTAAACGATGATCGTTACTAGCACTTGCGATAGAAGCCCTAAGCAATTCTTCGTACTCATGAACAGCTTTAATTGAGTTTATAAAAAATGTCAAGAATTGCAAGTTGCTCATTGGCGTTTTTCCAGGGCTCAATAGGTTAATTCCTGTATTTGTACTTAAACTCCAGTTATTGTGTTTTCCAGAACCATTTACTCCTGCAAATGGCTTTTCATGAAATAGTACTTTAAAATTATGGCGACCAGCAATTTTATCCATAACATCCATTAGTAATGAATTATGATCTACAGCTAAATTAGCTTCGTCATAAATTGGTGCTAATTCAAATTGGTTTGGAGCAACTTCGTTGTGTCTTGTTTTTACAGGAATGCCCAACAACATGCATTCTGTTTCAAGATCGCGCATAAAGGACATGGCACGATTAGGAATGGTTCCAAAGTAATGATCGTCTAATTGTTGCCCTTTCGCAGGAGAATGCCCTAACAATGTTCTTCCAGTTAAAGTTAAATCTGGTCTTGATACTACTAAAGCACTATCAATTAAAAAGTATTCTTGTTCCCATCCTAAAGATGCATTTACCTTTTTTACATTTTTATCGAAGTACTTTGCCACAGCAACAGCTGCTTGATCTACTGCTTGCAATGCTCTTAATAAGGGTGTTTTATAGTCAAGAGCTTCTCCAGTGTAAGCCACAAATACCGTTGGAATACATAAGGTTGTTTCATAAATAAAAGCAGGCGATGTTGGATCCCAAGCGGTATAACCTCTAGCTTCAAAGGTGTTTCTAATGCCTCCGTGTGGAAACGAAGACGCATCAGGTTCTTGTTGCACTAATTGTCCGCCATCAAATTTTTCAATAGCCAATCCTCCTCCAATAGTTTCAAAAAAGGCATCATGCTTTTCTGCTGTTGCGCCAGTTAAAGGCTGAAACCAGTGTGTATAATGAGTAACTCCTTTAGAAATGGCCCATTCTTTCATTCCTGTTGAAATATGATCGGCAACACCTCTACCTATTTTAGAGCCATTTTGGACAGCATCCATAACGCTTTCAAAAGCTTCTTTGGTTAAATACTGTCGCATAGTAGCTTCATTAAATACATTAGCACCAAAAATTGATGAACGACGTTCTTTTTCTTCAATTTTTAAGGGTTTTCGGTTAAGTGTTTCTTTTACAGCGTGAAATCTTAGCGTTGACATTTTAAGTTTTTTAAGTATTTATAAAAATTACAAGGCAAATTTATAAAAAATGTTCACTAAACAAGTTTTAACCCTAAAAAAAATAGGGTTAATTATAAATAATTCGATAAAAAACAGTTAATAACCCATGAATTTACTGGGTAAAGATTAAAAATATAAAGATTCCATACCCTAAAATAAGAACAAATCCATTTGATCTACTTATTTGGTGTTGCTTAGGAATTAATATTAATGGAATTAGCACAGCAGAAAAAGCAATCATCCAAAAAATATCCCTTGTTAAAATTTGCGTTTCGGTAACTGGAATAGTTTTAATCATAGATGTGATTCCTAATACAGAACCAATATTAAAAATATTAGACCCTATTAAGTTTCCTAAAGAAATAGCCTTTTCTTGTTTTGCAGCAGCAATTACTGAAGCAGCTAGTTCAGGGACACTTGTGCCAATTGCAATAACAGAAACTGAAATAACAGCTTCACTCACACCTATAATTGCAGCTAAGCCAATAGCACCATTAACTAGCCATTCTGAACCAAAATACAACGCTGAACCACCAATTAGCAACCAAACACCTATTTTAAAATAAGAGACTATAGCTAATGTTTCATCAACTTCTTCAGCAAATGTCTCTTTTTTGGCTTGTCTTAACAAGACATACAAAAATGCTATTAAAGCCCCAAATAATGCTAGACCTTCCAAAAAAACCAATTGGCTATCGTTATGTAAAAAGTAATATAATGTCATGGAAAATAGCATCATTATTGGCCAATTGAGCCTATAAAATGTATTATCAACCGTAATACTGCCAACAACAGCTGTAATGCCTAATACCAAACCTATGTTTGCAATGTTGGATCCTACCACATTATTAATCGCAATGGCAGGTGAGCCTGATAGTGCAGCATTTAGACTTACCAATAACTCAGGAGCCGAAGTTGCAAAAGACACTACTGTCATTCCAATAACAAACTTTGAAATGCGTAATTTAAATGACAGTGCCACAGAAGCTCTAACCAAGAATTCACCTCCAACAACAAGTAAAACAAATCCAAGAATTACCCAAACAACGCTCATTAAAAATATTTTTTTTGCGAAGATAGCAAGATTTATTTCTAAGTAAGATATTAGGTTACTTTTCTTAAAATATCACAATAAAAACTAAATTTATCGTTAAATAACTATAACAATAGTTGTATAACTATAAAAATAGTTATATGTTTGAGCTATTAAAAAATAAAATTTCCGCTTTCGTGGAAACGAAACTAAATTTTCGATGCAAAAACTCACCAACAAAGAAGAAGAAATTATGCAAATTTTATGGAAGCTGGAAAAAGCTTTTATAAAAGATATACTTGCAGAAATAAGTAATGACAAACCACATTACAATACCTTATCAACTATTGTTAGAAACTTGGAGGATAAGGGTTATGTAAGCCATACAGCTTATGGCAAAACACATCAATATTTTCCAATTATTAAGAAAGAAGTTTATAGAAAACGCTTTTTTAACACAGCTATCGATAATTATTTTAATAGTTCTTACAAAAACGTGGTGTCCTTTTTTGCCAAAGAAGAAAAAATTAGCGTAGAAGAATTAAAAGAAATTATTAACCTTATTGAAAACAAAAAATAATTATGGAATATCTTATAAAAGTAAGTGCCATTTTAGTATTATTTTATGTATGCTATAAAATGTTTTTAAACGGCGAAACGTTTTTTGAATCCAATAGATCGTTTTTGTTGTTAGGTCTTGTATTGGCCTTCCTATTACCATTAATTACAATACCAAAATATATTGCAGTAGAACCAACGATTAATGAAAGTGCTTTTGTTTTAGATGATGCATTATTACAATCTCAGCTAATGGTTGAAAATAATTCATCGGTTTTTATTACTCTTATAACACACCTATATGTTGTTGGTGTTTTGTTTTTCATGGGTAGATTTCTTTTACAATTTAAATCGTTAATTACGCTTCTTATAAAAAGCACAAAACAACGTGTTGCATCCTATATATTTGTTATAACAAAAAATATAATATCTCCTTTTTCATTTTTTAACTGGATTGTTTTTAACCCTAATCAATTTAGTGACATAGAATTAGAACAAATAATAAATCATGAAAAAGTGCATGCAAAACAGTTGCATTCCATAGATATTTTATTGGTAGAATTAATATGTATTGTCCTTTGGTTTAATCCACTAGTATGGCTATACAAAAAAGATCTTCGACAAAATTTAGAGTTTATTGCAGATAAAAATGCACAAGCAACTACCAACTGCAAAAAAAGCTATCAACATTTATTACTCAAAACAAGTGTGCCAAATTATCAAATGGCACTAACAAATAATTTTTATAACTCATTAATCAAAAAACGAATTGTTATGTTACACAAAAACAAATCAAAAAACAGAAACCAATTAAAACTTTTAATAGTACTACCAGCTTTGGTTTTATTTTTAATGAGCTTCAGTACTAAAGACATTTATATTGAGGCTAAATCAAGCAATACAGAAACAGCGATCATTTCACAAAAAGCTAAAACTATTGCAACAACTGTCAATAACACAGAAGCGTTAAAAACTGAAAGTAACCCAATAGCCACGCCTAAAAAAACAGTAGCCAGCAACGACATAACAAAGTCGAACATCAAATTAGCACAAGACATTGTTACCTATTTTATTGAAAGCACCTTTACTAATGCTAAATTGGATAATGTAATAACAAAGTTAAAAACCCATGGTATCACACTTAAAATAAAAGGTGTGAAACGTAATAGCGATAATGAAATCACTGCCATTAAAATTGATGCAAAATCTAATACATCTAATGCCAATTTTTCAATTAGTAACGATTCGGCTATTAAAACCATAAGAATAACATACAATGCAAAAAGCAATTCCATTTCTATTGGAAATACTAATAGTTTTATTCATGATGAAGATCATACTTTCACTCATAAAGATGGTGCAATTACTATTGGCAAGTCTGACAAAAGTGACAACGTATTTGTGTTTAGTAGTGATAAACATGATGATGACCACGAAGTGATTGAAGATGACGATAAAATCATTATCAAAAAAGGAAATAAAGTACATGAGCTAAAAAAGCTACATGGCGATAAAGATGACCATGTATTTGTGTTTTCTGGTAGCAACGTATTTCATGCTGATACTTTAGAAACCGATGGTAAAATTTATAAATTAAAAGGGAATGTTATTTTCAAATCAAAAGACAAAAATGGCGAACTTATCGAATTAAGAAGTGGAGAAGATGACAACCGTAACATCATGCTTATTACAAAAGATAAGGATGGAAATATTATAAAGGAAGAAGTTAAAGAAAAAGGAAACACTTTTACTTTTGAATCTGACAATACGATTATAACCTCTAAATCTAAACCTTTTACTTTGAGAGTATTAAAATCCAAAGAAAAAGGAGAAGACAATATTTTTATTTCTGGAGACAAAAACAAAAAGCCTCTATTAATAGTTGATGGTAAAGAGGTTGAAAATAAAAAATTAGAAGATATTAATGTAGATACCATTGAATCGGTTAGTATATTAAAAGGCAAAGCTGCTGAAAAATTATATGGTAAAAAAGGTAAAAATGGCGTTGTAGAAATTACATTGAAAAAGAAAAAAGATTAACTTTATTATAAACATTTGGTTAGTAAAAAAAGGCTTCTAAAAAATAGAAGTCTTTTTTTTAATTTAACGTGAGTTCGATATAACTAAAAGTATATAGTCAAAATATAATTACTTGATTGTTAGCGTGATATGCGTTTATTTATTGTAAACACCCTCCTTGCTCCTCCCTCAAGGGAGGAATTCCCAAAGATGACATTGTCCCCTTGAGGATTATCGAGATAAAAGCGACAGCTTTTGTTGAAGATACCGAGCGAAGCTCAT